>NZ_JBNCKP010000015.1:0-193166 GCF_049841575.1 Micromonospora sp. DT201
AGCCAAACGAGCCCACTACGCTCGCCGCCTCACCCTCGAACTCCAACCATGATCACGAACGGCGGCTGCCGTACTAGCCGGTGCCAGCGACGCGCTGGAACTGCTGGATAGCCTAGACCGCCCGCGTGACGGCGCGATCGTGACGACCTTCAGCCGGCTGCAGCGCGGACCGAGCCGGAGGGCCCTGGCGAGCGTGCGTCCCGACCTGCTGATATGGGACGACCCGCCCTCCTCGCTGCCGGTTCAGCTCGGCGACCAGGCTCGAAAGGTGGTGGCCCTAGTCTCCCGGGGCGAGGGGCAGCATTGGGCACAGTGGCCGGTGCTGCTGGCCGTCGACACCCAGGTCTTGCGCGATCGCGGCCACTCGTCGCTGCCTGAGGTGACCTTCGAGGTGAGCCGCGAGGAACTGGAACTCCGATCGGAGGCTGGGGCGCTGCTCCGGGACCTCGGCGTTAAGTTCCTCATGCCGTGGAGCGACAGCCTGCCCTCGTTGCACGCCTGGTTGCTGGCGCGTGCCACGGATGCCGGTGAGGACCTGTCCGCCCGAGCATGGGCGGTCCTCGACCGGATCGAGAACGTGCCGTCCGACGACGATCGACGCGACGTCCTGCGCCGCACCCTCGCCGGAGTCGCGTCGCTGTCCCGACCCTGTCTCGTCGTCGCACCCACGCCCGCCGACGCCGTCTATACCGCCGACCAGCTCGCTGGGCTGGCATCGGCGCCGGTCCCCATCATTGACGCCACGCTATCCGCAGCGGACAAGCGGGGAATGCTGGCTGCCCTCGCGCCGGGGCAGTGCGTGGTGACCACTTCTGTCCTAGACGACTTGTGGCACGAGCTGCCGAGCGACTGCGTCCTCGTGCTGCTGCCCTTCCCCGATGGAAGCGGCCTGCCGGGCCGCGGACTGGTCTCGAGGTGCCGGATTGGTCATCGAACCGGGGCAGTTTCGGAGAGCATCGACGCCTTACACTCTCCGGCATGGCGACGAACCCCTTGCCGTCGGAGCAGCACGCCCCTGGGGACCCGCCGGCCGAGTCGAGCGAGCCTACCCAGGCGACAAAATTTCCGCCTGTCGTCTACATGCCATGCTCGCTGCTGAAGCCGGGCGATGACCGGCTGAGCGTGGACCTCCGCCGGACCCGCGACGGACGAATGGCGCTGCTGGTGTATTCGGCACTAGATCGATTGGTTAAGTGCTGCGGCGATCAGCAACCGTGGACCGTAATGCCTGCAACAGACCTTGAGGCAATACGGCTCGACACGCAGTACGAAATCGTCTTCTTGGACCTGGAGATCCCGGACGAATTCCGGCGGCGATCGGGGGAGGAATGATGTCGTTCGAGACTAATGTCACCCTGACGGCGCTCAGTGAGATTGCGGACCGTTTATGGCGAGCCGGGGACACCCTCGACGGCGCGGGTAAGAGTCCCCCTCCGTTGCCGGACGCCGGGGAGGTCACCGGGATTATGGGCCAAGTCGTGGCACACGTGTCTGAGAGTGCCGGAAATCTGGTCGTCGGGCTACGAGAGGCGAGCGCGCGGGTAACGCAATCTCGCAATGCCTACGAACGTCAGGACCTGGAAGCTAGCGAGAGCTTCCAGGGACTGTTCTAATGCCGATCGATACAAGGATTGACGGCAACCCCGAGTCCATCCGCGCCAGTGCACAGTGGCTCAAGAACCGATTGGCGACGAGCATGGATCACTGCGTCACCGATCTTCGCTGCGCTCGCGATGAAGCTGTTCGAGGGTGGCAGGGTACTGCTGGCCCAGCATTTCAGAGCCGGATGGAAGGCACCAGCCGCAGGGCGGACGGCCTCAGGATCGATATAGAGGCAGCGGCGAATTCTTTCAACGCTTACGCCGACGATTTGCGGACCTCTCAACAGGGGATGGAGCGAGCCCGACAGATTGCTAGAGACGAAGGCCTGCAGCTGACCGGTCAGACCATCCTTGAGCCGGGACCGGCACCTGTAGTTCAAGCGCTTCCTTCCGACCGAAATCCCAGTGCGGAAGAAGTGCGGACCTACAATAGCGGAGTTGTCGCCCTCGACGCACACTACCGTAAGGTTCAAGCGTACAATTTGGCGGCAGTCGAAGCGAATCGAGCGCGCGGCGTCATCGATGCGGCGAAAGCAATCGGCAAGAACATTTGGGACGACCTAACCGGCAAAAGCCTGCTGGTAGCCAGTGAGGTAGTTAACGGCGCGGTCGTCGGCGGGTTGGCGGCTGCGCACACCAGCATTCTGAAGAAGCAGGCCGAAGCTCTGCGGGAAGAATCCAAGCGGGCGGTTGAGCGTTACCTGAAGGCTCCCGGCGGATCGGCCGAAGCTAAGGCGCTAAATGCGCAGGCGTACGGGAAGCATTTGGAAGCGGACAGGTTCGCCGGCAAGGCGGACTCGGTCGGTCGGCGCGTGGGAAGCAAGATCCCAATCGTCGGTGTAGCGATCACTGGCGCCGGAATCGGCTACGACATCCACCAAGGCAAGCCTGCCGGTAAAGCGATCATCTCAGGTGTTGGCGGGGCGTTGGCCGCTGCTGGTGCCGGTGCCGCAGTCGGAACCATGGTCGGCGGCCCCGTCGGAACGGTGGTGGGGGCCGTCGTGGGTGTCGGTGTCGGGCTGGTCGCAAGCGGGGCCCTAGATTGGGGTTACGACCAACTCCCGCAAGGCGTTAGGGACGGGATTGACGACGGCTTCAAGGAAGTTGGTGACGCCGTCGGTGATGCTGGCGAGGCGGTAGGTGACACTGCCAAGAAAGTCTGGAATTCGATCTTTTGATGAAATCAGGGGACGATGGGATGTCTACAGGCAGGGACGCGGCAGGAAGCCGACAGCTGTCGCAGCCCGCTGGTTGGGCTAACAAGCGGCCTAGCAACAGCCAGATCCTGTCCGTGGGCTTTCTTTTTTTCATAGCTGTTACTTGTGTAGCGTTTGCGCTCTGGGCGGTGTTGTCCGGGGAAGTGACTGCCGGCGTGCTGCTGGTGGTCGGAGCGGTATATATCGCCGCTGTCGCTGGCCTCGGCTCGTGTTCGCTTTGGATCCCCCGCCGCCGGGCATCAGGTGGCACACTAGGCACGTGCCCGGTCTGCGGCGACCACCAAAGCGTCTCTTTCACCTACTCGACGTGGCCATATTTCTGGTTGGTAGCCACGCTGTTGATGTCAGCGCTAATCGGTGCCTTCGTCGCGATTGCGGTAGCGACTACCGGGGTCCCTGGGCTGGCGGTCGGCATCGGCCTGATGCTTTTGACACTCGGCCTTGTGTGGTTCCTTGTGGTTCTGCTCCGGCTTGCCCCCGGTCGGGTGTCGCTCTGCCGGACTGGGCTCTACCATCGAAGTCTGAACTTCACGCACGTCCTTCCGTGGTTTTCGGTCTATGAAGTATCCGCAGAGTGGATCGGGTCGCCGCTCATCGTCGCTAAGGCTTATCCGGCTGACGGTGCCCATGTTCGCCGCTACACCGGGCGTTTCGGCACACAGGAGATGCAGTTCTTGCCGTTTATGACCGTCCGCGCAAGATGGCTGGCTGCGGATGCCACCGCCGTATTTTACGCACTGCGCTTTTACCTTGAAAACCCTGAGTTACGGACCGAACTGGGAACTACGGCGGCACTCAGCCGGATCCACAGCGGATCTTTAAACAGCTAGTTTTCGGCTGGGAATGTTAACCATGGTCGAGTCGAGGTCACGGCATGGCGGTGATCGACAACTGAAGAGGTCTCCGGTATCTAGTTCTGCGGGACAACAGAGTGGTCGTCATAACAGAGAACGTCCTTTCCAAGACCACAAGGACGCCCTACCCGGCGCGGGAACGGCCGGGTGGGCGGTGCTGGCCCGATCCGCCCGGCCGGCCGATCGGCGCAGCCCCGCACAGGCCCACCCCACGCTCGGTACGACGCACTGACGCGGCTGCGCCGGTGGGCCTTGAGGGGCCAGCCGCGGCCGTCCAGGATCAAGGGCCAGCAAGCGCACCCCGGCCTCCCGCCCGAGAGCAGGTCAGCGCCGACAATGAATCTGCGCGAGAGGCACGGCTGCTGTCGCTCGGGCGCTGCCGGGCGGCACCTGAGCGCGGCCAGCGGATGCTACGGTCGGAAGGCGGACCTGCCCCACGTTTGTGGATCGGCAGGTCCTGTTTTTGAGCCCGCCGCCGCTGACGTGTCACCGTCGCCCGGGGGTGGATGTCTAACAGCATTGGACGCTGCTGGTCGTTGTTGCGACGCGCGCTAACTCACAGTGACCCGATTATGTGCGGAAGGCCTACACGGGCTCTGGGAAAAATCCTTGGCCCGATCCGCCGGGCCGGCCGATCGGCGCCGACCCGTACAGGCCCACTCGGAGATACCTGCGAGGCACTGAACGGCTGGGACGGTGGGCCTTCAGCGGCCAGCCGCGGCCGGCCAGGATCGAGGGCCCCAGCACGGAAACTCCCAGCTCAGCCATGCTGCCGACGAACCTGGTGAACCGCATCGAGGTCTGGCCCGACGCGCTCAGTCCGCACTGAGTCCGCAGCAGCACGACCCGCCGCCCGGTCGAGGCGGTCCGCCACCTGGTCCAGGACGTCCTCGATCAGGTCGGCGTACACGTCCAGCGTCATGGCCGCCGAGGCGTGCCCGAGCATCCGCTGCACCGCCTTGACGTTGGCGCCCTCGGCCACCGCCAGACTGGCCGCCGTGTGCCGCAGCTCGTGCGGGGTCAGGCCGGCGAGACCGATCGACGTCGCAGCGCGGTCGAAGACCCGGCGACGGAAGTTGTTGTTGCGCAGCACGTCACTGGCCGGGGACGTGAACAGGCGGTACAGCCATCCGTACAGCCAAGACGGTCCGCTCACACCGGCGTCACCCGGCAGCAGCAGACGAGCTGGCCAGGGCCATGACCAACCAACCAGCCATCTACGGTCTTGCCCCAATCCCGAGGTTGGTCCGGGCGGCGTGGTCCCGTGATTAATGCGAAGATCTCCTATATGAAGCCAGCCAAGAACCCGTGGTGGCAGACAGCAAAGACGCCGAAGCAGGGTTTCATCAGGGGAGGCGTCTGGCTTTTCCTGGCCGTCGGGTGGATGGTCGTGGCCGTCGGAGACCCCACGCCGTTGCGTTGGGTATTTGCCACACTGTGGGCGGTCGTCGGTGTGGGCTACCTGGTGTCAGCCGTGTTGCTGCGGCGACGGCAGCACGCGACTCAGGACAGGGCAAGGCCAGAAGCCGCGGTCCGGGCCGATTGAGCGCGATCCGCCAGCAACGGCCACGAGGATCGGCCCGGCATGAACGTGCAGCGGGGCAGGCGGTCCGCATCTGGTCCGCAGGAGGTCGACGGGCGGCGGGGAGCGGTGAGAGATGTCGAGAGCCGTTTCTGCTGATCAGCCCATGCGGCGATGCGCGATTTCAGGTGTGCGAGAACCAGTTGAACATCCGCACTGGCAGGAGTACGAGAACGACGGTCGCAGCTGCGACGGCCAGCAGAACGCGCACCGTGCGAAGACCTCGCCACCACGGGATAACCCAGAGCAGCAACCACATGGCGCCTGAGATGACCACAGCGTCAGTCATGCTGGCGACGACCCGGACCCACCGCATCGAGGCCGGACCGACGCGCTACCCCTTGGCGGTTGCCGTGCCCAGCGCGTCGTCGGCTGGAGTTGGTGGGGCATGTCCCAGCCCTCGGCCAGTCGCGACGGGTGCACGTTGGACCCGCCGCCGAAGAATTCGCAGAACTTCATGATCAGCGGGTCCCAGCGCAGCGGGTCCACGTAGCTGGTCCCCGGGACGACCAACTCTTCCTCGACGTGCGCGCGGAGTACCTCGACCTGGAAGGCGGTGGCCTGGACAGAGGCCCCGGCGAATGGATGAGCCGCGACGACCCGACATTCGAGCTGGACCGGGCATTCCGCGACCCGGGGTGCTCGGACCAGTTCTGACGCCTGCTGAGTCAGGCCGGCGACGCCGAACTTGTCTGGCTCGTACCGGTAGCCTTGCCGGACCTTGCCCTCCGACACGTCTGCTCTGCCGGTGGTCAGCGCGATCCGGTCGACGGCGTCGACCATCGCCGAGGACGGCAGGTTGAGGACGCATTCCCGTTCGCGCAGCAGGTTTGCCGTCGTCTGGCCGCTGTCGCCGAGACCGAGCATGGCGAACTGGCCCAGCCACCATGCCGACGACATTGGCGCGAGGTTCGCCGTGCCGTTTGGGTTGCGTGAGCTGATCAGCACCACCGGAGTCCCGAAGTAGAGCACCTTGAGGCCGGGTACCACGTGCATCGTTCCGCCTTTCATCAGAGCCGGCCCGCGCGACGTACGGACCACCCCCGACTCTGCGCGTACCAGGCGAACGATGCTGGCGGTCATCGGACGTGACGCTTGCCGACGGGAGGGGTACCCGTCGCGGGTTCGAGTCCCGCCCGCCCCACCCGCAAATCGGTCATATCCGATTAACGAGGCCCAGCTCATTCGTGAGCTGGGCTTTCGCCCGTCTGGGACGGGCGCGATCTTCGATGGCGAATGCGGCGGTGCGCGAACCTGCGTCAGCCACCCTGGGTCAATGGGGTACGTCAGCCGGGGCCCTGGACCGCCGCTGGACCGGTTCATCGACGACATCTGTCAGTTCGCCCGCTGTGCCTCGCAACTCTCATTCTTCCAGCTCAAAGGGCTGGCGACTAGATCGATCCCGCTAGTGGCTCAGCCCTGCGCGGCCATCGGTCAACGGCTGATCGTGGCGACTAGATCGATGGCCCGTGATCCAGGCATGGAATGAGACATCCGCTCCGGCGAGCCCGCTCAAGGCAACAGACGCCGCCCGGCCTCTCGGCGACGGCGGCATCGTCTCCGCGAACCCGCGACCGGCATGCATCCCGATCGGCACCTGACATGCCTGTCACGCGCCGCGAACCAGTTGGATCATCGCGTAAGCGCCATGACAGGTCGGTATCAGGCCACGGGACGATGGTGGATGCATGACAAAAGACATCGCGCTTACCGAACAGGACAAGAGAACTCTGCAGGTCGCCGCCTATGGTGCCATCACGCTGCTGTCAATCGCTGGTGCGGGCGGTGGCTCATCGCACAAGATCGCCACCAATGGAACCATCGCGTTGGGCTCGGCCACCGGCCTGGTTGGACACGTGCTCGCCGGCTATCCCAAGGGTGCGGGGGTCACCGGCAAGTCCGTAGCCGAGGTCGCCGACCGCGTGCTTCCGGCCCTAACGTCGGCCATCATCCTGCTCAAGGAGCAAGCCCCGGAAGAGGCCGACAACTTTCGCCGAACCGTCATCACCGCACTTCAATCCGCCAGCCACCAGAGCCAGCCCAGCCCCGTCGTCGCCGGCATGATCCAGAAGATCACCAAAGCCCTCGACGCCGCCTGACGGGGCGCTGCCAAAGCGAACGTGATCCCAGCAGGCGGACGCCGGCCCGGTTTGGTTTCCGTTCAGCGCTGCCTCGGCGAGCTATCGCTTCGCTGGGGGCACTGCGCTGGCTGCTCGGTCCCGGCCGCGCGCAAACGACCTGTCCACGCTAGGCCCGCCGTGGGCCGCATCGAGCGGGCTGGGACGCAGTGCCGGGAGATGCCGTACAAGACGCAACAAAGCGATAAGGAGGATCACATCATGACGAGCAGGAATCTCGCGGACGATTCGGAGTGGACCGGTATGCTGCCGGTCGAGGACACTGCACTTGCGGTCACCGACACCGGCGGTGGCGGAATTCCCGTGGTTTACCTCAATGGACAGTTCGCGACTCAGGGTTACTGGCGGAAGACCGTTGCCGAACTCGGCCCTGGCTTTCGGCACCTCACCTACGACGAGCGGGCTCGCGGCAAGTCGAAGACGTCGGCCGACTACTCCTTCGCCGCCGCCCTTCGCGATGTCGACATCGTCCTCGCGGCCAGGGGTGTGGACCGAGCCGTGGTCGTGGGCTGGTCCTACGGGGCGTTCGTGGCCGCGCACTGGGCCAGCCGGAATCCGGACCGTGCCTTGGGCGCGGTCCTGGTCGAAGGCGCGCAACCATACGACTGGCTCGACGCCGCGATGGAGCAGCGGATCCGCAAGCTGTTCAAGCGGATCCGCTGGCTCACGGCGCTGCTGCGCCCGACGGGCCTGACCCCGCGGATGACCGCTGAACAGCAGGCCGAGATCAACATCGAGGTCGGCAAGCTTTCCCGCGAGCGCGAGCTGGCTCCGGTGCTGGACGACATCAGCGTCCCGACGCGGTACGTACTTGCGTCAGGCAGATCGTTCGGAAGCAAGGGCGATGAGCAGGAACGTATCCGAGCCAGCCTCGGTGTCGTGACCGCCCGCAACCCGAACATCAAGGTCAGCGCCAAGGTCTCCAGCAACCACGGCGCCATCCTCAAGAAGGACGCCCCGGCCATTGCTGCGGCCGTACGCGAGGTCGCCGCCGTCGGCCACAACCGGCGGTGAAGAGCTGCCCAAAACGATGCGCAGGCGCGATCAGCCGGAGGCGGCCGCGCCAGCGCATCACCAGCTGGGCATGCGTCGTACCGACTTTTGCTTCGTGACAGCGACGGCCCGTTTCCCATTCCGAAGTCGAATCACTCTGAGGAAGGCGAAGGATGACTGGCTTGAATGCAGTCGCAGACGCCGAGCTGACCATGTTCATCGAGACACTTCGTGACAACCCGCCACCACCGGCACACCTGATAGGTGCCGACGCGTTGCGCACGGGGCAGCGGCAGCGAGTGGCCGCTCAACCCCGTGGTCCAGAACTTGCTGACGTCTGCGACGAGCGGATAGGCGACGTCGCCGTCCGGATCTACCGGCCGCAGGCCGCGTCCCAGGGCACCGTTGTGTACGTGCACGGCGGCATGTGGGTCATCGGCGATTTGGAATCACACGACCGGGTGTGCCGTCGCCTCGCCAAGGCCACCGGTGCGACCGTGATTGCGGTCGACTATCGCCGTGCGCCAGAGAATCCGTGGCCGGCAGCGGTGCAAGACGTCCTGACCGTCCTTCGTCCGGTGACCGCGTCCGATGGCCCCGTACTCGTCATGGGCGACAGCTCGGGCGGCAACCTCGCTGCTCTCGCCTGCCTGCGACTCAGGGACGACGATAGCCGGCTACCTGACGCGCAGGTCCTGGCGTACCCGAACACCGATCTGACCCTTGGCCGGCCGAGCACCTGCACCAAGGCCACCGGGTGGGGCCTGTCCACCGAAGATGTCGCATGGGGCGTCGAACTCTGGGTCCCCGATCCGCAGCTGCGCGCCGATCCCCACGTGAGCCCCTTGTTCGCCGATGTAAAGGGCCTGCCGCGCGCCGTCGTGGTCACCGCTGAACATGATCCACTCCGCGACGAGGGCGACGCATACGCCGACCGGCTCCGGCAGGTTGGAGTGCCGACCGAGCACCGGTGCGAGGCTGGTCTGGTCCACGGGTTCCTCACGATGGACGTCGTCTCGCCCGCGTGTGCGGCCGCCGGCGACCGGATCTTCGCCGACATCGCCGCGCTCCTGGAAGAGTCATGAGCCGGTGTCACCGACCACTCAAGGGTGCGCTGCCGCTACCGTCACGTGGCCTTTGTCCTAGCCGCCTATCCCCTCGCCACTGCCAGCGCCTCGTCCGGGCTCAACGCCTGCCCGTCGGCGCGTGCTGCCGTGTACTGCGCCGATCCGATCAGCTTCTGCGTGGCCTCGACAACGCGTCTGGTATCGGCGTTGTCGGCAAGGCGTGCTCCGTGCACGGCGTGGGCGGCACCGAGCAGCAGCGCCGCACGGGTGCCGTCGGCTTTCAGCAGGGCGACACCGGCCAGACCGGTGACGGCGTCGGCGGCGAGGAGGTAGTTGCCGTGGTCGACCGCTTCATCGAGCAAGGTGCGGTGCAGCCGGGCGGCCTCTTCGGGGCGATCGGTGGACGCGGCGATCCAGCCGAGGCCGCGCAGAGCCTTGAGGCGCACAGGGCGTGCCGCGTCGCCGCCGCCGACAGCGGCAATCGCGAGTTCGTACCTGCGGGCGGCTTCGGTCAGGTCACCTTGGTGGCGGGCGACGTCCCCGAAGCCCTGGTGGAGCTCGGCGAGCACCTCGGGGCGCCCGGTGCGGGCGGCGGTCTCGCTCGCGTGTTGGAGGTCGGCGCGAGCGGCGGATAGGTCCCCGGCGAGCATGCGGACCTTAGCGCGGCGGCAGAGCAGGTCAGTGAGTGCCTCGGCGGAGGAGAGCTGGTCGGCGAGGTCGACGGCCTGGCTCTGCAGGGAGATGGTGCGGGCCCAGTCGCCGCGCCAGGCGGCCAGCTCGGCCAGCGAGTCGAGGGCGTTGGTGGTACCCCAGCGGTCACCGATGGCCCGGAAGCCCTCGAGCGCCAGCAGCAACGCCGCCTCGGCCTCGCGAGCCTCCCCGCGAACAAGGTGCCGGTCGCCGCGGTGGAGGTGCGCGGTGGCCTGCGACCACGCGTCCGCTGCGGCCGGGCGGTCCGGTGTGGGGCAGAGCACCGCCGTAGCCGGCCAGCGAGGCGGATCACTCGCGGTCAGACCCGTCGCGTATGCCAGAAGGCTCGACGCGCCGGCGTCCGGGTCGACGACGGCGATCGCGTTGGCCGCGCACAGGCCGAACTCCTCCGCCAGGTCACCGGGCGGCGCTCCGTCCAGCTGGGACAGTAGCTCCATGGATAGTGCCGCACCTTCGCGGCGCAGCCCGCGCAGGTGCCAGTACCAGGACATCGCCGCGGCCATCCGCAGTGCCAGCTGCGGATCGGTGTACACGGTCCAGCGCAGCGCGGCCCGCAGGTCGTCGTTCTCGGCGGCCAGCCGGTCCAGCCACTCCAGCTGTCCGAAGCCGCGTAGATGCGGGTCGGCAGACTCGGTGAGCCTCCAGAAGTGCGCGGCATGCGTGCGGCGCACCACGGGTTCCTCACCGGATTCGTTCAGGCGTTCGGCGCAGAAGGCACGGATTGTCTGCAGCATCCGGTATCGGCCACTGGAATGGTCGACAAAAGACTTCTCGGTGAGTCCGGCGAGCAGATCGTGCATGTCCGGCTCGGGCAGACCGCACACCGCGGTGGCCGAGGCGACGGTGGCGCCGCCGACGAACACGGACAACCGCCGGGCGAGGGTCCGCTCGGCCGGGTTGAGCAGCTCCCAGCTCCACTCGACCGCCGCCCGCAGCGTCTGATGCCGAAGCTCGGCGCCACGGCTGCCGCGGGACAGCAGACGGAAGCGGTCAGACAGCCCTGCGGCGATCTCCGCGGGGGCGAGCGAACGTAGCCGCGCCGCGGCAAGTTCGATAGCCAGCGGGAGCCCGTCGAGTTCGGTGCAGATGCGTGCGACGTCGTCGATGCCGTCGGCGTCGATGCGGAAGTCCGGCCGCACCCTGCGCGCGCGGTCTGCGAACAGGCGTACCGCGGGAGAGTCCAGCCGCTCAGGCATGGGCGCGTCCGCCCTGGCGACGGCGAGCTGCCCGAGTGGGAACAGCGTCTCTCCGGTAAGTCCCAGTGACTCGCGGCTGGTGGCCAGGATTCGTAATCCGGGGCACGCGGCTAGCAACCGTTGGGTGAGCCGGGCCGTGTCGTCGATGATGTGCTCGCAGTTGTCCAGGATGATCAGGATCCGTCGGTCGGCGAGCGCGTTGATCAGGTGTGCCTCGGCAGCGCGCGGCCCCGCGGCGGTGGACAGCAGGCCGGGGTCGTTCAGGCCGAGCGCCATGGTGATGGTCTGGGCGAGAAGGCGGGCGTCGGTCAGAGGTGCGAGTTCGGTGAAGGCGTGCTCGCCGTTCATCGCGCTGGCGGCCTCGATCGCCAGCCGGGTTTTGCCCGTGCCGCCGGGGCCGGTGAGGGTCACGAGCCGTTCGGAAGCGAGTAGCCCGGTCAGCCGGGCGAGTTCCTCGTCGCGGCCGACGAAGCTGGTCAGCTGAGCGGGCACACGCCGTGGTCCCGGCGATGGGCGATCGCGGAGGATGGCCATGTGTGCGGCGGTGAGCTCGTGCGAGGGGTCGGTGCCGAGGTCGTAGGCTAGTGAGCGGCGGGTGCGTTCGTAGAGTTCGAGCGCCTGCGCCTGCTGCCCGGAGGCGTAGAGGGCGCGCATCAGCAGGGCGCACGCCCGTTCGCGGAGCGGATGCGCGTTCACCAGCTCGGACAGTTCGGCCACGGCGGTGACGGTTTCGCCGGTGGCGAGTGCTGCCTCGGCGTGGTCTTCGATCGCGACCAGGCGCAGCTGGACGAGGCGGGAGACGTGCGCGCTGAGCAAGGGGACATCGGGGAGGTCGGGCAGGTCCCGTCCGCGCCACAGCTGCACGGCCTGTGACAGCAGCGTTTCGGCGGTAGTGGGATCGGCCGCCAGGATCTGGTGCCCATCAGCGGCGAGACGGCTGAACAGGTGCGCGTCGACCGCGTCTGGGTCGACGGCGAGGCGGTATCCGGCCGGGCCGGACTCGATCGTGGCCCCGGTGCCGCGCACCAGGCGACGCAGACGTGACATCTGTCCGTGCAGGGCGTTGGCCGCGTCGGCCAGCGGGCCATCCGCGTACATGCCCTCGATCAACCGATCTGTGCTAACGGTGCGTCCGGCCTCCAGCAGCAGCAGCGCAAGGATGGCCTGACGTTTTGCGCCGCTGACGGCCACGGCGGTGCCGTCGGGGTGGCGGATCTCGACGGCACCCAGGATGTTGAACAGTATGCCCGGGGCATTCGTGGTCATCGTGTCCCACCTGGATCTTGGCAGTCGGGCGACCCCCATGGTAGAGCCTTCTCCCGATCCGCTTCTCTGTGAGCTCTAACGCCCATCGCCTTCCGTCCTGCAGGCCCTGGGGCGTTCGTTCGTGGCATCGTCTGCTATCCGTCGACAGCACCAAGATCGCTAGCTGTCGGCCTGTGACCTTCAGCCGTAAGCGGCGCTGATCTTCAGCGTCAACCGAAGTCGAGGAATCAGTGACCTCGGTTGGCGGAAGTGGCGTGGAGGCCGCCGGTAGGCCAAGTGGCCCGACGGACGCGCAGGTTGATGTCCAATAAGACACATCAAGCTGCGCGAATCCCGACTACGTTTTACGTGTCCGCACCGCAGTTTCCATCACAACAGACCCGTGCGCTGCCGGAATGCGGTTCGGATTCTGCCACGTATGGTCCACGCACTTTTCTGACCTGTGGGTTTTGGCTTTGCCGCAGTCGTCATGCGAACCGTTTTATCGAGGTTTCGAGTCTTCCATGGCGAGCGAGTGATGCTGCATGCATAATGAATGCATGGTTGCTCTCCAGATTCGGGACGTGCCGGAAGAAGTGCGAGACGCCCTGGCGGCCCAGGCCAAGGCGCGCGGGCAGTCCCTCCAGGCTTACCTGTTGGAGTTGGTGGAGACGCAGGCTCGACGGTTGCGCAACACGGCGGCCCTTGACCGCTTCGCCGGCCGATCGGACGGTGCTCGCTCCCTGCCGGGGGAGAGCGCGGCCGAGTTGAATGATCAGCGGGAGCAGCGCGGACCGTGGGGAAGCGCCGCATGATCGTCGTGGATGCGTCGGTTCTGGCCGATGCCCTGGTTGACGACGGGCCGGTCGGCGACGCGGCGCGGGTGGAGCTGACCGGAGATCCGCACTGGGCCGCGCCGAGCCATCTTCTGGTCGAGGTCATGTCGGTGATCAGAGGCAAGGTCCTCGGTGGAAAGCTGGGCCTTGCTCGGGCGCAGGAGGCGATCGAGACTCTGCCTTCGTTGGTCATCGATGAGGTTGGCGTCGCTATGCTGCTCGACCGGATGTGGCAGTTGCGGGGCAATGTCACGGCGTACGACGCGGCTTATGTCGCGGCGGCGGAGTTGTTGGCCTGCCCACTCGTGACCGGTGATGGTCGGCTCGTCAAGGCCGGCGGCGTCCGCTGCGAGTTCCGACTGCTCGCGGTGTCCTGACGGTGGCCGCCCGAGAAGCATCGGCCTGACGCCCTTGGGCCGGCCAGCCTGAGTGGAAGCGGATCACCGGCGATTGCCGCATGGTGGTACCTCCGGCCCCCAGCCGTTTCCCTGGTCAGACCCTCTCGGCTGCCCGAGCGGACCGCGTCGAGGTCCGGACCGACGCGCTACCTCCTGGCGGTTGCCGTGCTCAGCGCGTCGTCGGCTGGAGTTGGTGGGGCATGTCCCAGCCCTCGGCCAGTCGCGAGGGGTGCACGTTGGACCCGCCGCCGAAAGATTCGCAGAACTTCATGATCAGCGGGTCCCAGCGCAGCGGGTCCACGTAGCTGGTCCCCGGGATGAGCAACTCTTCCTCGACGTGCGCGCGGAGTACCTCGACCTGGAAGGCGGTGGCCTGGACAGAGGCCCCGGCGAATGGATGAGCCGCGACGACCCGACATTCGAGCTGGACCGGGCATTCCGCGACCCGGGGTGCTCGGACCAGTTCTGACGCCTGCTGAGTCAGGCCGGCGACGCCGAACTTGTCTGGCTCGTACCGGTAGCCTTGCCGGACCTTGCCCTCCGACACGTCTGCTCTGCCGGTGGTCAGCGCGATCCGGTCGACGGCGTCGACCATCGCTGAGGACGGCAGGTTGAGGACGCACTCCCGTTCGCGCAGCAGGTTTGCCGTCGTCTGGCCGCTGTCGCCGAGACCGAGCATGGCGAACTGGCCCAGCCACCAGGCCGACGACATTGGCGCGAGGTTCTGCGCGTACCAGGCGAACGATGCTGGCGGTCATCGGACGTGACGCTTGGCGGTGGGAGCGCGCCCATCGCAGGCCACTGGCATTTTCGCCACGATCTGAGCCGAAGCGCCGCATCGGCCGGACCCTTGTTTTCTACATTGGACGGTCGTCGAACACCCTTCGCCGTGGTCCGACCGCAACCGTTGACACCAATGTGTCGGCGATGTTTCAATCAATGTCTCGAGACGTTGTTAGCGTTAACAACTCCCAACCATTGCGGCTATGCGGGACCCATCACGGCCTCGATGTTGTCGCTCACATCGGCAAGTGACACCCGTGTGCCACAAAGGCGACCGAACAGGGCCGCCACATCGTGCGTGACCTTCCGGTGATCGCACCAGCAACCCGGCCGCCTCACACGGCCACGTCAAAGCTCGGCTCGGTCGAGCAGGACGCAGTAGGAGCTGATCCAACATGTTCAGACCCCCCACCGCCCGCGCCCGCCACCGAAGACTCGCCACGCGTGCAGCGATCGCGCTATCGCTCGTCGGCACCTCACTTGCGTTGGCGCTGCCAGCGCAGGCGAACGAGCCGGCGGCTCCAGCCAGACCGCAAGGCCCATGTGACATCTATGCCGCCGGTTCCACCCCGTGCGTGACCGCCCACAGCACCACACGAGCGCTCTCCGCCTCGTATAACGGCCCGCTCTACCAGGTCCTGCGCACGTCGGACCGGGCGGTCAAAGATGTCGGCATCGTCGCACCCTCCGCTGGGCCGGTTCCGGACGCGGGCGGATACGCCGACGCCGCCGCGCAGGACGCATTCTGCGCCAGCACGCTCTGCCTGATCACGGTCGTCTACGACCAGTCCGGCAAGGGTAACCACCTCTACCAGGCGCCACCGGGAACGTTCCGGGGCCAGGAGGTAGGGGGCTATAACACGCTCTCGATCGCCGACATGGCGCCGGTGACTGTCAGCGGCCACAAAGCGTACGGCGTCTACATCATGCCCGGCATGGGGTATCGCAACAACGACGCCTCCTACCTCGCGAAGGACGATGAACCGCAGGGGATCTACATGGTCTTCGACGGCACACACTTCGACAGCGGGTGCTGCTTCAACTACGGCAACACCTCGACCAACAGTCGTGCCGTGGGAACGGGCACCATGGACACCGTCTACTTCGGCACCGCTACCGCGTGGGGCAAGGGCCGCGGCCCCGGCCCCTGGATCATGTCCGACATGGAGGCCGGGCTCTTCTCCGGCTACAACGCCGGTGTGAACGAGGCGGATCCGACCATCGACTCGTGGCGGTTCGTGACCGGTTCCGTAAACGGTGGTGGCGGAAATCAATGGGATCTGAGGGGTGGTAACGCGCAGGACGGCGCCCTCTCGACTTTTTACAGTGGACCTCGCCCCGGTTCGCTTACCAACAGCACGTACTTCCCGATGCACCGCAGGGGTGCTGTTCAGTTGGGCAATGGCGGCGACAACGGTAACGGCTCGGCCGGCACCTTCTACGAAGGCGTGATGACGGCCGGATACCCGACCGACGCCAGCGTGCAGGCGGTTCAGGCCAACATCGTCGCGGCGAAGTATGAGGTACAGCGGCTGAGCCTCTCGCGGGCCACGACCTTCACACCGGGCTCGACTCAGAGTGTCACCGAGACGTTCACGAACACCACCGGTTCACGAGCGACTGACGTCGAGCTGAACCTCGCCACGCCCAACGGGTGGAAGGCCCTCGTGTCAGGCACCAGCAACACGTCGGCGACGTTCTCCGCAGTTGAGCCCGGCGCAAGCGTGCAGGCGACCTTTACGGTCACCGCCCCGACAACGATCGGTGCGGGCTACCTGAGCGGCAAGGCCGTATGGACCAGTCCGACACTTGGCGGGGGCCAGTCGACGTCGATCGCCCAGGCCGTCCGCAACGTACTCCCCGTAAAGATCAACGAGGTCCGGTTCCGGACCAGTAGCAATGCCACCGACCAGTTCATCGAGCTCTACAACCCCACGGGTGTCGGTATCGACATCTCGAACTGGACGCTGACCAACACGCCGGGCCAGTCGGCCGCGACCCTGCTCGCGACGATCCCGGCCTCGACGACGCTCGCGGCCGGCGGCACCTACCTGCTGGGTCTGTCCGGTTCGGGGCTGGCGGCCCCGGCGAACCCGGGCGCGACCACGATCAACGTCCGGAGCACCACCGGTTTCGCCGTCGGCCAGCAGATCGACATAGACACCGGCTCGGGCCGGGAGACCCGCGTTGTCCAGGCACTCGGTACCGCGGCCACCGCCCCGACGACGCTGTTCGTGCCGGTCACTACCGGGCCGTGGCTGACGATTCCCGCGGGCTCGACCAATGTGCCGGTCACGAGCGCGGCAGGCTTCGAGGTGGGACAGAAGATCGCCATCGACTCCGCCACCAACTACGAGTTGGCCACCGTGACCGAGGTCGGCAAGGCGGCCACGCAAACGACCCTGTCGGCGGTGGCGGCCGCGGGCGCGTCCAACATCAAGGTCGCGGCCAATGCCAACATGACGGTCGGTGACAAGCTGACGATCGACGCCGGAGAATACAAGGAGGTCGTCACGGTCGCCGAGATCGGCACCACCGGCGTGAACGGGACCGGCGTCACGCTGACCACCCCGCTTCAGTTCAACCACCGCTCGGCCGTCGACGTGTCCGATCGGGGCACCGGCATCAGCTTCTCGCCGGCCACGAGCCGCGCGCACTCGAGCGGAGTGTCGGTTCAGGCGCTCGGCAGCGGCATCACGCTCGACACCGCCGTGAACACCGGCCACCCGCTCGGCACAGCCATCGTGGACCCGCAGGTTACTACGGCGGGATACCAGGGGTCGCCGAGCCCTGACCAGTGGTTCGGAGGCGCGCTGTCCGTCAGCGCCGGCTCGATCGCGCTGCGGGACGCCACCGGCGCGGTGGTCGTCGACGCGATGGTCTACGGCTCCCAGCAGAGCAGTTCGAGCGGGAACGGGACCATCACCAGCCCGGAGCTAGCGACGATGGAGGCCGACCAGGGCGGCGGGGGCTGCATCGTGGTGGTCGCCGGCGCCGCGGCCGGGCCTGGACGAAGCAATACCCGCGCCCCCGACGGCAAGGACGCCGACAGCCTTTGCCGCGACTTCGTCACCTCCACCGCGCCATCGCCGGGGGTGGCCAGGCCCGTGGTGACCGCGACGGCCGCCCCGGTGAACTGGGGCACCGCCGCGACGGTGACCGTGACCGTGAGTGCCGGCGGCAAGCCTGCCCTCGGCACGGTCGAACTGCGGGAGGGCGACACCGCCCGCGGCACGGCGACGCTCTCCGCCAACCGTGCGACGTTCACGCTCCCTGCCGGTCTGGCGGCCGGCAGCCACGAGCTCACTGCGCTCTACTCGGGCAGCGACACGCTCAGCGCGGCCCAGGGCACCGTGACGCTGACGGTGAACCTGCCGCCCGCGTGGACCGCAACGAAGATCTACAACACGGGCGACAAGGTCAGCCTCGACGGCAAGGTGTACCTGGCCTCCTGGTGGACCCAGAACCAGAAGCCAGGTGACCCGAACGGTCCGTGGCAGGAACTGGCCCTCACCGAGGACGGCCGGACGATCTGGACCGCGTCGCGCATCTTCAACGCCGGCGACCAGGTTTCGTACGACGGTCATTCCTACGAGGGCAAGTGGTGGACGCGTAACCAGGCTCCCGGTGACCCCTACGGACCCTGGAAGCTCCTGAGTTAGACCAAGCTGGACCTCGTCCCAGATCCGGTTTGCGGACCCCCTGCTGAGCAGGGGGTCCGCGTCGTCGGTGGGGGCCTGTCATCTACGGGTACGGGTACCGGCCCACCCAAACGAACGATCACACCTTGAGGACGTCCACGTCGCAAAGCGGTGTCGACGACCCGGATTCACCGCGTCGAGGTCCGGACGGTGGCCGTCGCGACCCCAAACCACGAGCCGACGCCCACGGGCATCCTCACCTCCGCAGGCTCATTCATAGCCGGAACGGTATTCGTCGGCCTCGCCTTGGACCCACCTTGCCCAGGGCGCGGCGTCGTACATCCGGCGCACCTTGAACCTCTAGACGAGTCACTCCTAACCCTGGCCCGGGCTGTGAGCGCAGCCTGCAGCCGGCGGTGACTGTCGGTCACCTCCGTCAGGGCGGATGCGGTAATGAGCGGTATACCTCAGAGTCATATTCATACCTCTGAGGTATACCGCTCAACAGCACATCGCCATGGCAGACAGCCAAAACGGATGGCGAGCGTCCTCGGCTGCGCCCGCAGCCCCGTCTAGTGCTGCTGGTCGTGTTGTGAAGCTGATGACCTACCGCCGTCCGGCAGCGGACGCCGCCTTCGGCCGGTCAGTCGCAAGCAGACCGGCCGTGGATCCGGCGAGGCTGTCGAACCACCTTTTCTGCCCGAGGCACAACACTGAGTCGAGCCGTACGCCGATCCGGGCAGAGCCCCGACCGGGACCGTTCACCGGCACGGCCAGCCCGCCAAACTCGGTTAGGAAGGCACGAGCGAGAGCGTGCATGGCAAAGCCCTCAGGGGCGAGCGCCGACTCCCACTCGTCGACGTCCACCCGGCGGCGCGGCGACCAACCTGCCATCGTGAGTGCTTGTGCCGCCCGGTCCGGCAGTGCGCGGTCGTCTCCCCGCATCACAGCACCTCCCTATGGTCGAGCGTGTTGCGCAACGCCATACTGCCGGCCAAGGTCACTCAGGTCGACCGGACCATCGGCGCCGGTCGCGGGCCGAATCAGCGTCCGCTGACCCCGCCCCTGGTGTTGAGGTACCTGAGGACGGCCAGGACGCGCCGGTGGCCGCTGTCGCTCACGGCGAGGCCAAGCTTGGCGAAGATGTTGCCGATGTGTTTGTGTACGGCGTTGTCCGTGATGACGAGCTGGTCGGCGATCGTGTCGTTGTCGTGCCCCTGTGCCATCAATGCGAGCACCTCGCGCTCGCGTGGAGTAAGGGCGGCGATCGGGTCGCCCGCGTGTAGGACGAGTTGCGCGATGACCTCGGGGTCCATTGCGGTGCCGCCAGCCGCGACGCGGCGCAGCGCGTCGACGAATTCATCAACTCGGCTGACGCGGTCCTTGAGGAGGTAACCGACGCCGCCGGCGGTGGTGGAGAGCAGTTCGGCGGCGTACTGCTGCTCGACGTACTGCGATAGCACCAGGACCGGCAGGCCGGGGTGCTCTCGACGGGCCTGCAGGGCGGCGCGGATGCCCTCGTCGCGAAATGACGGCGGCAGCCGAACGTCGACGATGGTGACGTCGGGCCGGTGGTCCCGGACGGCCGTGAGGAAGCCCGCCGCATCGTCGACGATGGCGACGATTTCGAAGCCCACACGGTTGAGCAGCAATTCCAGCCCGGTGGACAGAAGCACGTTGTCTTCGGCGATCACGACCCGCACGGCAGCTCCATGGTGATGGTCGTCGGCCCGCCGGCCGGGCTGACGACGTCGATGGTGCCGTCGAGAGCGCGTACCCGGCCACGGATGCCGGCGAGGCCGGTGCCCAACCGATCATCGGCGCCGCCGGTGCCGTCGTCAGTGATCACCACCGACAACCGTTCGGCCTTGCGGCTCACCCGCACGCCGGCCGTGGTCGCTCGGCTGTGCCTGACGACGTTGGTCAGCGCCTCGGCGACAGCGAAGTAGACGATTGCCTCCACAGCCGCCGGTACCCGTTCGATGTCCCCGATGCTCAGTCTGGTCGGCACGCCACAGCGAGCGGTCACTGCGGTCAGAGCACCGGCGAGGCCCCGGTCGACGAGAATCGGCGGATAGACGGTTCGGATCACACCGCGGAGTTCGGTCATCGCCTCTTCGGTTCCTTCGTGTGCGTCCCGAAGAAGTTCCTCCAGGTACTGCTCGTCGCGCGGATCATCGGACAGCACCTGCCGGGCCAGGGCCAACCGCATCGCGATGGCCACCAGCCGGGCCTGGGCGCCGTCGTGCAGGTCGCGTTCAATCCGGCGCAACTCCGCGCCGTGGGCGTCGAGCACGTCCGCCCGGGTGCGGGTCAACACGGCGACCCGGTCGGCGAGCTGTTCGGCTGTCGAGTGCGACAGCACTACCTGACAGATCCGGGCGTGTGCGAGAGCCATCGGCGGGAAGCACAGGTATGCCAAGGCGGTGAGCAGGAGAATCTGCAGCGGGCCGAGCGTGAGAGCGGTCGCCCAGCCGGTCACCGGAACATCGATGAACGGCCGTGGCCGATCCTGCGGTTCGAACGCCCACCACAGTGTCGTGGCGACCGCGGCGGGCACGACGTTGCCCACGCACAGCAGCGCGGCCAGGCCGAACGCTACCCCGGTCACGGCGTTGACCGGCAGCCAGAGTGCGTAGCGGCCCGTGGACGGACCGGCCCAGGCTCGACGTCCTCCCGCGCGCAGGGCTGAACCCGATGCCATCGGCGTCCCGAGCAACCGGCCGGCATGGTCACGGTGCCAGTTTGCCCACGTCCGGGCAAGCCGCGGAACGCACAGCAGCGGCAACGCGAGCACAGTGGCGATCCCGGAGGCTAGTGACACCAACAGATAGGCCCCGCTGCGCCACACCTGCACCCACCGTCGGCCCGACGTCACAGGATGCCCCTCTGCCAACTCCCGGAAACAGCGTCCTTTCGCGTTCCCGACACGGCGTCAAGTCTGCCCGATGGCCGCAGCACTACAGCCAGCTGTACCCCAAATCCGGTGGTACGGGGTAGCGGCTGGCACCGACGTAATCCGTAGCGTCAGACGGCATGCCCCATGCTGTGCGGCGCGCCACGTCCGCTGACTATTCGATCCGTCTGGCTTCGGTGTCCAAGGTTTACGGTTCGGCGAAGACCGCGGTGCAGGCACTGGATGCTGTGAGCATCGAGCTGCGCCGAGGCACCTTCACCGCGGTGATGGGGCCTTCCGGCTCTGGTAAGAGCACATTTCTCAACTGCGCGGCCGGTCTGGACCGGCCCACCTCGGGCTCGGTCTGGCTGGGCGACGTCGAGCTGTCGCGCCTCAACGAGGTCCAGCTCACCGAGGTACGGCGCCAGCGGATCGGCTTCATCTTCCAGGCCTACAACCTGCTGGGCTCGCTGAACGTGGAGGAGAACGTCACGCTGCCGCTGCGACTCGCGGACAAGAAGACCGACCCTGAGTTCCTACGCGAGGTGTTCACCGCGGTCGGCCTTGGCGAGCATTTCAGGCGGCGGCCGAGTGAGCTCTCCGGCGGTCAGCAGCAGCGGGTCGCGATTGCCCGCGCGCTGATCAATCACCCGGACGTGGTGGTCGCCGACGAACCGACCGGTGCGCTGGACACCCGGTCCAGCAAGCAGGTGCTCGAACTGCTGAGGGGGATCGTGGACGACATGGGACAGACGGTCCTGATGGTGACCCACGACCCGGTCACCGCCTCGTACGCCGATTCCGTGGTTTTCCTGGCCGATGGCCGGCTCGCGGGTGACCTGCCCCGGCCCACCCCGGATCAGGTCGCGGCGCGCATGACGCACCTGGGTGAGTGGTGATTGGCCTGATCCGGCGTCTGGTTCGCATCGTGGTGCCGTTGCCGCGGGACCTGAAGATGGCGTGGAGCACGATCAAGGGAAACAGGGGCGGTTTCGGGGGCTCCTTCGTCGCGATCGTCGCGGGCTCGGCCGTGATCACCGCATGCGGGATCCTTCTCCAGGCCGGGCTCGGCAACGGCGTCACCCCCGAGCGGTACTCGGGCGCAGCGGTGGTCCTCGGTGCGCCGCAGTCCTTCTGGTTGGACGAGAGTTCCGAAGTCCGCCACAGCGAGCGTGTCACGCTGCCCGCCGACAAGGTCGCCGCCGTCGCCGCGGTACCCGGCGTCCAGGCCGCCATCGGTGACGTCAACGTGCAGGTCAGCATGCTGAACCCGGACGGCGACGTGGTGCGCGGCCCGCACGACTTCCCGGTGCTCGGGCACGGCTGGTCCGCGGCGGCGCTTGCGCCGTTCCAGGCGAGCGAGGGCCGTGCCCCCGGGCCCGGCGAGGTCGTGCTGGACGCCGATCTGGCCGAGCGTGACGAGGTGGCGGTCGGCGCCACGGTGCAGATTGTGGTCGGCTCGATCCTGTCGTCCTACCGCGTGGTCGGCATCGTCACCGCGCCGGACGGGTTGGACCGGCAGTCCGCCGTTTTCTTCAGCGACGACGAGGCGATCAGGCTGTCCGGCCGGCCGGACCGGGTGGACGCCATCGGTGTACTCGCCGCGCCCGGCGTCGCCCCGGAGCAGCTGGCTGGGCGGATCAGGGACGCCGTGCCGGACGTGGTGGCCCACACCGGTGCCGGACGCGGCGACGTGGAGTTCTTGGACGTGGGCGACGCCCGCAGCCTGGTGGTGGAGACCGCGGCGTCGTTCGGCGGCACGATGGTGCTGATCGTGGTGTTCGTGGTGGCCAGCACCCTCGCGTTGTCGGTGCGGCAGCGCCGGCGCGAGCTGGCCCTGTTGCGGGCCATCGGCGCGACGCCCCGACAGATCCACTGGATGATCAATGCCGAGATGGCTCTGGTGTCGTTCACGGGCTCGCTGGTGGGTGCGATCCCCGGTGTGATCCTCGCGTTCGTGATGCGTGGCGTGTTCGTCCTCGCGGGCGCCATGCCCCCGGATTTCCAGATGAAGGTGAGGGCATGGCCGATCCTCGCCGCGTTGGTGTTGTGCATGATCGGCGCCCGGCTCTCCGGATGGCTGGTCGCGCGTCGGGTGGTCAAGGTCAGCCCGATCGAGGCACTCGGGGACGCCGCGATCGAGCCCAGGAGTCTCGGCCGGGTCCGATTGATCGTCGGAGTCCTGCTCATCCCGCTCGGGCTGCTGCTGACGCTTGGCGATGTGGCATCGCCGGGAGACTCGGCCGCCGACACCGCGGCGAGTGCGGTTCTCCTGTTCGTTGTGGCGCTCGGCTGCCTCGGGCCTCCGCTGCTCAACGGCGCCCTCGCGCTGTTCGGCCGGCTCGTGAACCGGCAGTCCACGGCCGGCGGCTTTCTCGCTCAGGCAAACACGCGGGCCAACTGGCGGCGGCTCAGCGCGGCGACCACCCCGCTGGCGATGGGCGTGACCCTCGCCGCGGTGCAGGTGTTCAGTGCCTCCACGACGATCGCAGGGGCGCAGCACCAGCTCGAGGACGGGCTACGGGCCGACCACGTGCTGACCTCGTCGTCTGGAGCCGGTATCTCCCCCGAGGTGGTGGACGCCGTACGCGGGGTGCCCGGGGTCGCCGTGGTGACGCCGGTGGCGCGGATGCAGGTGCTGCTGACGTTCCCGTCCGAGGACAGCACCGCGACCAGGGCCTTCGCCGCTCAGGGCGTCGCACCCGACGGACTCGCCGAAACGATGGACCTCGCGGTGCTTGAGGGCGACACCGCGGAACTACGAGGCAAGACAGTGGCGCTGAGCCGGGTCGTCGCGGACACCGTCCATGCGAAGGTTGGCGCGGCGATCGAGCTCCACCTCGGCGATGGCACGACGATCAAGCCGCTGGTCGTGGCGATCTACGAGAACGGCCTGGGCTTCGGCGACGTCGCGCTGCCCAACGACCTCGTCGTCGCCCACAGCACCGCTCAGGTCAACACCGCGGTCCTGATCAGGTCCGCGAACGGGACCGATCAGAAGGCGCTCGACGACGCGCTGCGCGGCACTCTCCAGCGCTATCCGACGGTCCAGGTGGGCGACCGGGAGGCGTTCCTGGCCGTGCCAGGGGTCGGCGGCGCAGGTGACTGGGTGCTCAATCTGCTCTTTCAGACCGTGCTGCTCGGCTACATCGCCATCGCCGTGGTGAACACTCTGGTGATGGCGACGGCGGCGCGGGTCCGCGAGTTCGCGATGCTGCAACTCATCGGCGCCCACCGGGACCAGGTCCGCAAGATGATGAACGGCGAGACCAGGATCGTGGTTTTCGCAGCACTGCTGTTTGGTGCGCTGGCGGCGATTCCCCCGCTGATCGGCTTCAGCCTCGGGTTGACGCAGTCGCCCACGCCCAGCATTTCTCTCATCGGCGTGATCGCGATCGTGGCGTTCACCGTCGCGCTCTCCTGGGGTGCGATCACGATGGCCACCCGGCTCGCCATGCGACCGACGCCGATCAACGCGATCGGCGGGCGCGAGTGAGGGGCCCAGCCGGCGTAGCAGCCGAGTCTGGCCGGTGTCAGACTCCGCAGGCCGATCGAAGACGCGACGACGGAAGTTGGTGCATCTTTCAGGAACTCGGCATGGCTGCTGCGGCCTCGAGGACTGCGCGCTCGTACTGGTTGCGGCGGAACACGAAGGGACCGAAGTCCCCGTAATCGCGCTTGGGACGGTGGGGCTGAACGAAGCCGCGCCACCTCACCACGTCGTCAGTAGTAACCACCTGGGCTTGCAGAGGCCAGCAGCCGACCTCGCCGCAGTCGCATCCGAGTAGGGCGATCGCGCCTTTCCGGGCCCAGTAGGCCGAGTCCGGTCGGCCGGTGAGGTAGCCGGTCAGGTCACCGAAGTTGAAGTGATCAAGAACGATCCCGGCGTACTGGCCAGGCACGTCGTGGCCGGCGGCATGCTCGTAGCCAGACACTAGGTCCACCAGGCTCACATTGTCGACGTACGGCAACAACTCGCGTGCGGGGTCAGGACCGCCGCCCCACGGGCGGATCTCAAAGCGGACCTTGCGATTGAGTGGCTGAGTTCGCACAAGCCCAAGTCTGCCGCAGGCACGAGTTCATCGGAGATCATGGGACGGCACGCTTTCATCGTTCGTGCCGTGATCGAGCCGTTCATCATCCAGGTGGTCACCAGCGTTGCCTTGAAGTTGGGTCGGCGGCGCGCTCGACGACGTAGGCGAGGTGCCCCCTGACCAGGGGTCACTCGCCGAATACGGCCCGGCGAAGTGGAGGCATCGCACCGCAGAGGCGGAAGAATCCGCGTACCGCTGTGCGGGCCTCCCGGCGTTGGGTGGCCACCTTCAGGTTGCGCATGGACTCGGCGACTGCGGCGAACCCGTGCTGGAGCATCTGCTTCTCGTAGCTGGCCAGGGCGGGCCGTAGCTGTGTGCGGTCCTCGGAAATCTCGGTCAGTGCGTGGCAGAGCAGTCGCGCGTCGTGCAGCGCCGCGTTGCCGCCAAGCCCGCCTACCGGTGGCATGTGGTGGATCGCGTCGCCGAGCAGTGTCACGTTGCCGGTCGGCCATGGTGTGACCGGGGCAGATGCGGCGAAGGCGAACTGCTGCGTGCTCTCCGGGGCCGACTCCATGACCATCCTGCGGAGGTCGGGGTGCCAGTCGGTCATCCGCGCGGCGACGAGGTCGCGTAGGGGTTTCCCGGTCAGGGCTGCGGTCGCGGCAGGCAGCGCGTTGCGGTCGGCGACGTAGGCCCACATGACGTAGTCGGCGTCGGTATCGGAGGGCCTCCGGGAGCGAAAGGCGGACGTGAACAGGAAGTCCTGGCGCGGCAGGAACATGTTCTTGCGGGTCGTGATGGGTGTGGGTAGCCATGCCTCGGTGCGTGGGGTGAGCGGCAGTTTGCCGCCGACGCCGATAGCGGTGATCGGTTGCTCGCCGGCGTTGGGCAGGAGCTGGCGGCGGACCCGGGAGCGGGCTCCGTCGGCGCCGACGAGTAGGTCGGCGGTGGCAGAGCTGCCGTCAGCGAAGCGCGCGGTGACGGTGCCACCGCGATGTTGCTCGTAGCCGATGAACTCCTTGTCGAATCGGATCATGTCGTCAAGGTCGGTAAGGAGTAGCTGGCGCAGTGCTACGCGACTGACCGCGTGCTCGCCGGCGGCCACCGCGTCGTGGGTTTCCGGGCCGATACGCACCATCAGGCGAAGGCGCTCGTCGTACACGCCCATCCCGGGACCCGGGTCACCAGCGGTGTCTGTCAGTTCTCGCCACAGGTTCGTTGGCAGGCATTCGGCGAGCGCGGCACTGCCCGCGGCTTCGATGTTGATGCGGTAACCCTGAAGTCTGGCGTCCGGGGCGCGGTCCCGTTCGTACACGGTCACATCGACGTTCTGTCGTCGTAACCCTTGGGCCAGGCACAGGCCGCCGATGCCGCCGCCGACGATGAGGACGCGCAGGGGGGTGGACCGCATCGTTGTTCTCCCGTCAGGCATCCGGTGCCGTGGTGTCGTTTGCCGTGGTGTCGTGGAGGGCCAGCGCTGCCAGGAGCTCGTCGTGCCAGGCCACCTCGGTCTCCAACCGCACGAGTGTGTGGTGGAAGATGACCGGTTCCAGCCCGATCAGGTGCTCGGCGGCCCGCCCGCGCAGCGCGGTCATTTCGGCGAGCCGCCCGGAGAGTGCAGCCCGACGCCGGGTGACCAGGGTGGTTAGCTCGGCGCGGTCCAATAAGTCGGCGTGCTGGAGCGCCACGTCGATCGGGTCCGGGCGCAGCCTGGCGTCGTTGAGTGCGGCGCGCAGCCTCGTTGTCAGTTCTGCCCGTCCGGCATCGGTGATGGCGTAGACGGTCCGCGCCGGGAGGTTGCCCTCGCGCTCGGTGCCGACCACCTCGATGGCACCCTCATCGGCCATGCGGTGCAGCGCGCCGTACAGGGAGCCGGGTTTGATCTCGGTCCACAGCTCGACCTGGTCGAGCTGGAGTGCGTTTCTCATCCGGTGACCGTGCATTGGCCCGTCCTTGGCCAGTGCGCCGAGGACGAACAACCTTGTCGCATTCACATGAGTACTCAAACAAGAGTAGGTGCTGCAAGTCAAGAGTTCCGACACACCCACCCCCGGTCGGCGGCGCTGCGAAGACCCTCGCCGCCGACCGGTTAGCCTCCCGGGTGGCTGTCAGCTGCAGATCAGGTCATCGAGCAGGGTCATCTGCCGCTGTATGACGGCCATTGCCGGTTCCGGGTCGGCCAGCTCGGTGGCCAGGTACAAGACCGTCGAGCGTTGCCCGTCCGGGCTGACCGCCGTCAGGGTGCTCATCCCGGGCATCGAGCCGACATGCGCCCAGGAGCCGCCGCACCGGTTGGGTATCCACATGATGCCCAGCCCGTAGCGAATGCCTGGTCGAATCCCCTGGAACCCATCGGCCAGCACGGTCTGGCGCAGCTCCGCCATCTGTCCGGGCCGCAACAGCTCACCGCGCGAGAGCGCCTGCCAGAAACGGGCCAGGTCGGCAGTGGTGCTGACCAGGCCGCCGGCCGAGGCCGTCACGGTCGGATTGAAGATGGTCGTGTCGACCATCGGCCCGCCCGGCGCGAACTGCCGGTACCCCTGGGCGTGCGGCTGAGGCAGGGTCGGCCGGTCACCGGGATAGAACGTGTGGGTCAGGTGCAGCGGCATCAGGATCCGGGAGCGCACCTCGGTGGACCACCGGTGTCCGGTGACCCGTTCGATGAGCATCCCGGCCACCAGGTAATTGGTGTTCGAGTAGCTCCAGCTCGTGCCGGCGGGAAACAGCGGCGGGTGCTGCATCGCCATCGTCACCAGCTGCGCCTCGGTGTAGTGGTCGAAGCGGTGCGCCAGGAACTCGTCGGCCGACTGCAGCGCGGCGAGGTCGCCGGTGGAGTCGTAGAGGCCGCTGGTGTGCTGCAGGATCTGGCGTACGGTGATTTGTCGGCCGTCGTTGCCGTTGCCGTCGACGACACCGGGCAGCCAACGGTCGATCGGGTCGTCCAACCCGACCCGGCCCTCGCCGACGAGTTGGAGCAGCACAACCGAGACGAACGTCTTCGTGGTGCTGCCGATTCGGAAGTATCCGTCGACCGGCATCGGTGCGTCGGTGTCCAAGTCGGCCACGCCGCTGCGGGCCATGGTCACCCGGCCCCCGTCGCGGACCAGGCCCTGCGCCCCGGATACGCCGAGGTCGTGCAGATCGTCGAGGCCGTGCTGTAGCACCGTGGCCGTGGACCGGTGCTCCGGCGTCGACGGCGCGGCCGACGCGGCCCCACCGCCGACCGCCGCGGCCAGCACCGCGCCAGCCGTCGCGGCGGCCACGACTCTCCGCCACGTCACCGCCCTCCGGACTGCGAAACGTGCGCTCACATCAAGGCTCCTTTCGGGAATGCGAATGTGCATTTACCGTAGGAAACGCATCGATGTCCGCACCAACCGGAAAACCCGAGACCTGGCATTGGGGCTAACCCCCACGACCCGAGCGGGGAGGGGTCGGTGCGGACCTATGAGCTGAGGTAGCGCAGGACTGCGAGGACGCGGCGGTTGTGGGCCTCGCCAGGGGGCAGGCCCAGCTTGTCGAAGATGCTCGCGACGTGCTTCTCCACGGTTCCGCCGGTCACCACGAGCGCACCGGCGATGCCAGCGTTTGAACGCCCCTCCGCCATCAGCGCGAGTACGTGTCGCTCGCGTGCGGTGAGCGCCGCGACGCCGTCGGCACGGCGGCTGACGCGCAGCAGTTGGCCGACGACCTCGGGGTCGAGCGCCGTGCCGCCCGCGGCGACACGCTCCAGCGCGTCGACGAACTCGGCGACGTCGGCCACACGCTCCTTCAGCAGGTACCCAGCGCCCGCCGCGTTTCCCTCCAGCAGCCGGGCTGTGTACTTGGTCTCGATGTACTGCGACAGCACCAACACCCCGGTGCGGGGGTGCTGGTGGCGGATCTCGAGCGCGGCGCGCAGCCCCTCGTCGGTGTGCGTCGGCGGCATCCGGATGTCGGCCACCACGACGTCGGGCTGATGCTCGGCCACCGCGGCCAGCAGTGCGTCGCCATCGCCCACGGCAGCGCACACCCGGTGGCCATGGTCCTCGATCAGCCGGGCAAGCCCCGCCCGGAACAGGACCGCGTCCTCGGCGATCACCACCCGCGCACTCATGCCCGCAACGGTAGTTCGACGGTGATCTTCGTTGGGCCGCCGGGTGGACTCGCAATCGTGAGCCCGCCGTCCACCACCGCCACCCGCTGTGCCAGCCCGGACAGGCCGGTGCCTCGGGCCGGGTCGGCACCGCCCGTGCCATCGTCGACGACGCTGAGCAGCAGCACGTCCCGCGCTCCGGACACCCGGATGGCGATCTTGTTTGCGAAGCTGTGCTTGGCCGCGTTGGCCAGCAGCTCGGCGGCGCAGAAATACGCGATGGTCTCGATCGCCGGGGTGGGTCGGACCGGGATGCCGACTTCCAGCTCGACCAGGATCGCACTGTCGGCAGCCAGCGAGGCGAGGGCGTCCGCCAGCCCGTTGTCGAGCGCCGGCGGGTGGATCCCACGGGCCAGGCTGCGCAGCTCGCCGAGCGCGTCCTTGGCGCCCCGGAGCGCGGCGTCCACCAGCTCGCGGACCGCCGCGGCGTCCCTGACCTCGCCGCTGTCGCCGAGCTTCTCCCGGGCCATGCCCAGGTTCATGGCCAGCGTGGCCAGCCGGATCTGTGCGCCGTCGTGCAGGTCCCGCTCAAGCCGCCGCAGCAGGGCGGCGGAGTCGTCCACGGCCAACGCCCTGCTCAGCTCCAGGTCGTGGACCCGCTGCGCCAGCCGCCCAGGCCCGAGCAGGCTTCGGACCAGCCAGGCGTCGGCGGACGTGACGGCCCGGGTAACCCACGGGGCGGCCAGCAGCATCGCCGCTCCCGCCGCGGCGGCAGCGAATGTGCCGGCGAGGGTCGAGACGCGGAACGTGCCCTCACCGAACAACCCGAATGGCGTGAACACCGGCACCGGGCTCAGCCGGGCCCCCGGCGGGTGGTTACGGAACGCTCCCCACAAGAGCGGGTAACTCAGGTTGACCAGCCCGCCGATCCAGAAGAACACGGCGTACAGCTCGATCAGGCCGACCGGCAGCTTGGCCAACTGGTAGGCCATGACCCGCCAACCGACGCCGTCGCGAGGGCCCGGGCCGAACCAGGCCCAACCGCCGGGGCGCCGCCGCATCGGCGGCGGCGCCCCGACTCGTACCCCGAGCAGTCGGGTCGCGAGCATGCGCTGCATCGAGCCGAGCCTGCGGGCCGTCGTCGTCGACACCAGCAGTACGAGCAGCAGGCCCACGCAGACACAGGCGATGGCCACCTCGGCCGGGGACGGGTTGCCCCGCGCGCCACTGGCCAACAACCAGGTCAGGTCCACCGCGACAATGAAGAGTGCCACCGGGTTGACCAAGATGGACGGCAGCCCGGCCAGGCAGAACAACAGCTCGCGACCCAGGCGCCGGGTGAACGGTGCCACGATCACCGGAAGGCGCATGCCCGTCATCTTCCCCTCTGCCTGCCCTGCCTTCTATTCACGCATCCCGCCGGGCCAGCAGCCATCCGCCGATCGCCAGTGCGATCACGGCGTACAGGGACAACACGCCGAGTCCGGCCCACGCGGACAGGAAGTCCGGGCAGGATGCACCGTCCCCGCCGCAGGTAACCGGCTTGGTCGTGCTCAGTGAGTTCTCCACGATCAGGATCGGCATGTACGACGCCACGCCATGCGCCATGATGCCGATGAACTGGGCGACCACGTACACGCCCGCCACCAGCACCCCGATTGCGGCCGCGCTGTGCCGGATGATCGCGCCCAGGCCCAGGCCCAGCAGCCCGATCAGGCAGAATCCGGCCCCGGTCACCGCGACAGCCCGTAGCACGCCGGGCTGACCCAGCGTGGGTGCTGCGACGCCGTCGCGCAGCGTGGCTCCCACGGCGAAGAACGCGATGAACGACGCAACCTCCCCGACGATCAGGGTCACGGCTCCGAACACCGCTGCCTTCGCCGCCAGGACCACCGGGCGCCGTGGGACGGCGGCCAGCGTGGCCTGGATAGTTCCCGAGGTGTATTCGCTGGTGCTGGTCAGCACGCCGAGCACACCTGTCAGCAGCAGGCCGGGGACGACGCCGGCGAGCGCATTGTTGGTCACATCCCCGGAGGCGCTCTGGGTGTTCAGGCCCACGGCGACCCCGATCCCGACGGTCCCGGCGACCGTGACGACCAGGGTCCACCAGGTCGAGCGCAGGCTGCGCAGCTTGATCCATTCCATCCGGGCGGCCTGCGCCAGCCCGTAACGGCCGTTCGGCATACGGGTCTCTGCGGTCCTGGTCATGACGTTGCCCCCTTCGCCTGGCTCCCCTGGTACTCGACCACTCCGCTGGTGAGCTGGAAGAACGCGTCCTCCAGCGATGCCGATCCGGCCGACATCTCGGCGACCGTCGTGTCCGCGAGCAGCCGCCCCCGGCCGATCACCACCAGCCGTTCGGCGGTCAGCGCCATCTCGCTGATCAGGTGGCTGGACACGAAGACCGTGCGGCCCTGCGCGGCCAGCGACTTCAGCAGGTCGCGGATCCAGCGGACCCCCTCGGGGTCCAGCCCGTTGACCGGTTCGTCCAGCAGCAGCACAGCCGGATCACCCAGCAGCGCCGCGGCGACCCCCAGGCGCTGCCCCATTCCGAGAGAGAACTTCCCGGCCCGCCGCCCCGCCGCGCTGGTCAGACCGACCATGTCGAGGACCTCGTCGACCCTGGCCCGGGGAATCGCGTTGCTGGCGGCCAGCGCGGCCAGGTGACTGCGGGCGCTACGGCCCGGGTGGAACGCCCTGGCCTCCAGCAGCGCCCCGACCTCCCGCAGCGGCCAGCGCAGCTCGCGGTAGCGGCGACCGCCGATGCGCACCTGGCCGGCGTCGGGCCGGTCCAGCCCCAGAATGAGCCGCATCGTGGTGGACTTGCCCGACCCGTTGGGGCCCAGAAAGCCGGTGACGCTGCCCGGCCGCACGTCGAAGCTGAGCGCGTCGACCGCGACCGTCTGTCCGTATCTCCTGGTGAGATCCCGGGCCTCGATCATCCGAACTCCTTCCGTCGTTGGTATCTACGGAAGATCACGCTAGGCACGTTGCCGCCCGGAAAGGACCCTGCTGACAGCCGTCTTCGGCTGGGGGATTTCCCCCAGGCAGGCCGCGCGCAGCCAGGCGACCCGGCGCTGCGTGCAGCGTTATGACTCTGCGGTCAGAACGTGGCGATCGGGTTGACCGGGCTGCCGGACGTGCCGGCGAAGCGGACCGGCGCGACTGCGAGCTGGAAATCCCACTGGCCGAGTTCGGCAGCCGTCGCCGCGCACGCCTCCAGGTCGCAGTTGTCGAGCAGCCACAGACCCATCGCGACGAGACTCACGGCGTGAACCGGCATCAACACGTCGTCGTACCCCGACGGCTGAACGTCCTGTGGGGTGTCAGCGCCGATCAGCGCGACACCGCGTTCGTGGAGCCACGGTAGGCAGGACGCGTGCCAGCCGGCCTGCGTGAAACCGCTGGCCCCACCGGTCTCGTGCCGGAAGCGGCCGTAGCCGGTCCGCAGGAGTACCGCATCGCCGGGTCGCACCTGTACGCCCTGGCGACGCTCGGCCTCCTCGAGATCGTCGGGAAACACACCCTGCCCCGGGTCCAACCACGACACGTCGCGGGCCCTCGCAACGTCCAGCAGGACACCACGCGTGACGATCCCGTTCGCCGCGGCCGTGACGGCAGCCCACGCCGAACCGGTCTCGGCGTCGACCAACGAGTGCGACCGCCCGTTGTACATCATGCCGTCCCAGAAGAGGTGGCACGGCGAGTCGACGTGGGTGAGGGTGTTGCCGTGGAACGTGATGCCGAGCCGCTCAGACGAGAAGCCCCAGCGCCGGTCGGCGTGGAAGGCGGCCACCGGCATGTTCTCGGCACCCGGCATGTCGGCGGCGCACGGGCACGTCGTCGTCGACCGCTCCATGTCCTGCGGCACGGCGACCTCCCACGCGCAGGACACGCTCCTGCCGTGGCGCACAGCCCGCGCCGCCGCCAACCGGACGTCGTCGGTGATGTGGTTCAGAGTCCCGAGCTGGTCGTCGTCGCCCCACCGTCCCCAGTTCGACAGCGTGTCGAAGTATCCGAGCACGTCGTCCTGCGTCGGCATCGGTCGCTCAGCCGTCATCCCAGCATCGACTCCTCCGGTCACGCGGTTCAAAACACCGCAGGTAGGCTATCCCGCCGCTCGATCGTATTGATCAGGCGCGGCTCACGACGTGGCGGTGAGGATCTCCGTTCTGGTCGCGGTGATGTGGTGGCGGCGGACCGGGAACATCATCGTCGGGTGGGAGATTCCCCAGGCCGCGCCCGTGCAGATGATCTCCTTGTAGCGGGCGGCCAGCCTCCCGGTGATGAGCGACGACTTGGCCCGGTCGTCGGCGGTCACGAACTGGATGATGCCGTCGCGGCGACCGAGGCTGATGCACTGGTTGAAGTAGCGCAGCGGTGCCTTGGGGATCTTCCGACCGGTCAGGCGCGCGGCGATGGCGTCGGCGGCCTGCCAGGCCATCGGGCCCCCGGTGGCGCAGGACATCCGCAGTGGCTTGCCACCCGGCCCTTCAGCGAGCCCGGCGTCGCCGACCGCGTACACGTCGGGGTGTGAGACCGACCGCATCGTGGCGTCGACGACGATCTGCCCGGTCGCCGCGACGGTCAGGGTCGTGGCGGCGGCGATGGGGTGGACGGCGAAGCCGGTCGTCCACACGGTCACCTGGGCCGGGATCACCCGACCGTCGGCGGTGACCACACCGGTCGCCTCGACTCGCGCGATGTCGGTGTGCTCGTGGACGGTGATGCCGAGCCGGTCGCAGACTCCGCGCAGGTGCTGCTGCGCCTTCTCGTTGAGCCAGTCACCGAGGCCGCCACGGGCGGCGATCGCCACGTCGAGGTCCGGCCGGGCCTCCGCGATCTCGGTGACGGCTTCGAGGCCGGTGAGACCCCCGCCGACGACGAGCACGGACCCGCCGGCGGCGAGGTGGCCGAGGCGGTCGCGCAACCGCTGCGCGGCGGGCTTGCCGGCAATGTCGTACGCGTGCTCCCTGACGCCGGGGATACCGTGGTCCGCGGCGGCGCTGCCGAGGGCGTAGACGAGCGTGTCGTACGCGATCTCGTCTGTGCCGTGCTCGGCGACGAGCGCGACGGTCTTGCGCTCGGCGTCGACGGCGGTGACCCGGGCCAGTCGGACCTCGACGCCGGTGCCCGCGTAGACATCGGTCAGCGTCCGGCGCTTGAGGTGCTGGCCGGTGGCGAGTTGGTGCATACGGACCCGCTCGACGAAATCGGCGTCGGCGTTGACGACGGTGATCTGCGTGTCGCCGGGGTGCAGCCGCTTGGCGAGGCGCCCGGCGGCGATGGCTCCGGCGTATCCGGCCCCGAGGACGACGATGCGGTGCTTCATGGTGTGGCTCCTGTCTGGGTGGTTGTCGCTACCTGAACCGGACAGCGACGCGATTCCTGACAGGGCTCGGTTATGACCGGGGTCACCAGACGACGAGTAGAGGCTCCCCATGCTCGGACGCGGCCCACTGGCGCGTGGCGCGGACGAGTTTGTCGGGGTTGACCTGGCTGTGGATTGCCGCGACACCCTCCGGCGTCACCTCCAGGGAGATGACGCCGAAGACCTGGCCGCTGGTCACGAGCACCACGGCGGGATCGCCGTTGACGACGTCGGCGTAGAAGGCGAGGCTGCCTCCCACGAGGTTCCGCTTGACGTCGGTGGGCTTGAACAGGCCACGCAGGAACCTCGCCACCGCCGACGCGCCAACGATTGCTGCGGTGCGGGCCGGGATCTTGCCGCCGCCGTCGCCGGTGCTCGTCACGTCGTCGGTCAGCAACTCGATCAGCGGCTGGATCTCGCCGCTGGTGGCCGCGGCGAGAAACTCCGCTGCCATCTTCCGCGCGGTGGCCCCGTCCACCTCCGCGCGGGCCCGGCCCGAAGCGACGTGCTGCTTGGCGCGTCGGAAGATCTGCTGGCAGTTCGACTCGGTGATGTCGAGGATGTCGGCGATCTCGCCGTGCGAGTAGCCGAAGGCCTCGCGCAGTACGTACACCGCACGCTCGTTGGTCGACAGCCGCTCCATGAGGGTGAGCACCGCCATCGACACCGATTCGCGCTGCACGGCGGTGTCGACCGGGCCGAGCATCCGGTCCCCGGCGAGGACCGGCTCGGGCAGCCAGGCGCCCACATAGGTCTCCCGCCTGGCCCGCGCCGAGGTGAGCTGGTTGAGGCACAGGTTGGTGAGCACCTTCGTCAACCACGCCTCGGGCGTCTCGACGCGCTCCCGATCGGCCGCCTGCCAGCGCAGGAACGTGTCCTGAACCGCGTCTTCGGCGTCGCTCGCCGAGCCCAGCAGGCGGTAGGCGATCGCCTCCAGTCGAGCCCTGGAGCGTTCGAACAGCTCGACCTCATCCGGAGTGAACACCATGGCTCGATAGTCAACCACTTGTGCGCCACCTGCTCATGATCAGCCGGGCGGCTTGAGGTAGCCGGAGCGAATCAGGTCGTCGGCTAGTTCGCCTATCAGCAGCTTGGGTCGGCGCTTCAGCCACCACCTGTCGAATCTGCTGTGCGGCCACCGAGACGGGTCGTCCTCCTGGACGGTTACCGCACGGAACTCCTCATCCAGAGGGTCCACGATGGCTTGCCAGTTAGCACGCACGGGCTCGGTGAGCAGGGGCAGCGCTTGCTCAAGCCATTCCCGGCAGGACAGGTCATTGCTGTACTCGTCCAAATCCCAGTCGTAGCCGTCACGGATCGATTCGATCATCGCCGACCAACCGTCGACCGCCTGGGGGAGGGTGAAAACCGTTCGCCAGCCCCGTTCGCGTAGCTTTTCGCCGACCTGCAACGCGGATTGGTAATCAGCACGAGTCAGGTTCTGATCCTCCATCGGCCCGACCCTACGCCGGACTCTCGTACCCCGCGTACCGTCGATGGTCAGCGTGGAACATAGCCGTCCGCCGAGTGCACCAACAGGCGGAAGCCCATCGGTACCCGCTGGTGACGAGGCACGCCGAGCATCTCATAGTCGACCGTGAGGTAATCGGAGAACAGCCCTGATCCGGGGGTTACCTGCACAGCGTGGCGGCGACCAGGAGCCGTCGACGGCGCAGCACAGTTAGGGCGTGTGTCAAAGCCCCTGGCCGGCCTGCCGCCTGGACTCCGCCTCGGCTCGACCGAGGCTTTGACACACGCCCTGGGCCCCGCACGAGGACGTGCAGCGGCGTCCACGTCATAGAGGCGCACGCTACGACGTGCGCCGTACGCCCGAAAGGGCCGTTAGCTGACCACTTGATGACGAGTAGGTGGCAGCGGCCACGGCCGTCAGGCAGATCACGACCGCGGCGATGAGCGGCGGGCGGCCGCCGAGGTGGACGGCCGCCGAGCCGAGTGGGATCGCCACGACGAGAGGCCCGAACATCGCGGTGTTGGCCGTTGCGGAGACCCGGCCCAGCAGCGCCGACGGCGTGTGCGTCTGCACGGCGGTCACCGCCGCGACCAGGGTCCAGGGCAGGCCGACGCCGGCGACCACCGCGCCGACGACCGTGACCGGCCACCACGGCAGGCAACGGGCCAGGCAACCGACGGCGAACAGCACCGTCCCGGCGACGCCGACAGTAACCGGACCCCGGCCGGCGATGAGCCTCCCGACGATCAGGCCACCGATGATGGAACCGGCGCCCTGGGCGCTGGTCAGCACGCCAAGGAATGTCGTCGGCAGGCGCAGCTCCGTGATGACGATCGCGTAGATCGCCGCGGTCGTGAAGCCGGACATGGCGATCGACACGGCGGCGAGCACGACCGGTAGACCCGTCGCTCGCTGTCCGAACAGGACCGACAGCCCGGTACGCAGGCCACGGTGCCGCTGCGCTGGCTGGGCGGGTGGCGTCCGGCTCAGACGCACTCCCGCGTAGAGGATGGCGACCAGCACCGGCATGGCCGCGCTGAGTACGACGACAGCGTGCCCGCCGCGCCACGCGTAGAGGCCCGCCCCGGCCAGGGGAGCGACGAGCTTCATGCCCTCCTGCGCGCTTGAGCGCCACCCGTTGACGTCGCCAAGTTCGGTCGGTGACAGTGCGGACGGCAGCAGCGCGGTCTCGCCCGCGTCGATGAGCACGTAGCTCGCGCCGTAGACGGACGAGACGACGAAGATGAGCCACGTCTGCCCTGGCCCCCGCACCGCGAAGAGTGCCAGCAGTGCGACGGCCAACATGAGGTTGACCGCGATGACCAGCGGCCGGCGGGGCACCCGGTCGAGCAGAGCGCCCAGCCACGGGCCGGCGAGCACCGGGGCGTACACGCAGAGACCGGCGAGGGCTGCGAGCCCGGTGGAGCCGGTGAGGTCCAGGATCCAGATGCCGGCTACCAGGGACATGGCGCTGCTCCCGAAGCCGGACAGCAGCGAGATAGCCACGAACAAGCCCGCGTTGCGACGCATGAGCCCTCCAGGTTGAGCCGAGACGACTCACATCCTGATTCTTGAGCCCTTGCAAGGCAATGCTGTCGATTCGCGTCAATGTTCCATTGACAGTGCTGCGTCGACCTTCGCTGCGGCGGCGCGTACGGGCACCGGCAGTCGTTCGCCCGCCTCGGCGAGATCAGCGACGAGATGCAGGGCCAACGCGTACAGCGAGCCCGGAACGGCATCCAGCGCGGCGTCCACCGTGCTTCGCACGAGCACCGCCCGAGCGAAGCGCGTGTCCCATCGTCGGTCCGCGGCGATCCACCGCCCGAGGTCGGCCACGGCGGTCCGCAGCGCTGCGATCCGCGCTGAATAACCGAGGTCCAGGTGCTGCCGCCGAGACCGTCGCGCCGCCACCAGGCGCTGCCGGCGCTGCTCCGCGGCCTGCCGGCTGCCGAGGCCCAGTGCCTCGGCGATCTGCGCCCACGTCGCGCCGTCGTGACGCGCCCGGTCGATGAGCTCCAACTCCTGCTCGTCCAGCCGGGCACGGGTAGCGCGCACATCGGCCAACTGAGCCAGCTCCACCGTCACGTGTCAACGCTACATTGACACCACGCGTTGTTCTCTCGTGGCGGTGGTGGGTCTAGACCGAAGTCGACTCGCGCACCATGAATACGTCCACCGGATCCTCGCTTTCGAGCGTGAATCCGTGCCGTTCGTACAACCGCCGTGCCGGACTGCCCTGCAGCACGTTCAGCCGGACCCGGGTGCCGTCGCGGTCGCACTGCTTGAGCAACTCACGCAGCACCGCCGTGCCGATGCCGCTGCCCTGCAGGTGCGGCGCCAGGTAGAAGTGCTCCAGCCAATGGGCGTCGTCCGCCGGACGCAGCGCCACGCAGCCGGCGAACGCGCCGTCCACCTCGACAACCCAGGTGTACGCCGGCGCGAAGCCGTCCCGCAGGCGCTGCCGGACCCGCTGCTCGTCGTACCGCCCGAGCCGTTCCAGATCTGCCCGCAACACCACGGCCCGCAGCTCAACCACCGCGTCGACATCAGTCGTCAAAGCCGGTCGAGTAGTCCAGTCCGCCATGATCATCAGGCTATCTCCTGCACGATCTTGCTCTTACTGCCATCCACTCCATATCGCCGACGTGGGGGTATCCCCGGCACCGGATACCGCCATGTCGGCGAACTGGAGTGGATCACCGCCGCCGTCCGTTACGCGAGGCCGGGAGGCGGTCGGTTTGCTCGGTCTGGGGGATTTCGTCCCGTGGCCGGGGCCATCGTGGCGATGGAATCGGGGGGCCGGTCGGGGTCGTCATGAGGCGGTCAAGATCGAGAAACCAGTTCGACACGGCAGATCATCTACGATCCTGGCTGGCCCGCCAAGATCACGATGTCTTCCGATGGCGCCCCGGGTCCGCGGATGGATTGCCCGTCTCACCGGTTGCCGTCCACAACGGAGGGGTCGTACCGCGGGTTATCCGAGCACTGTGGAAGGAAACCAGTGACACCCAGCCAATGGCAACGCACGCGGAGAGTGCTTACCCTGCTCGCCGCGAGCGTCCTCGTCGCCGGAACCTCGGCGACCGCAGCTCATGCGAAGGCGCCGACCGACCCGGAGGCGCGTGCCTTCGCGCAGATCGACGAGCTGCAGCAACTCAAGAGGTCTCTGTCGGCGGTCGAACGGAAGTTGGACAGCCCGCTCGCGCTCGAACTGCGCAAACGCAGGAACAGGACGGCGATCGACGCAACACCGAAGCTGTCAACCGGGATCACGGTGGCGACGAACGGCACCACACCGGTCGTCGTTCAGGCCGCCAGGGTCGATGACGGTCTGCTGCGACGGCTACGCGGCGTGGGCGCGATCGTGCGGTACCCCTCGCAAAGCACGGGCACGGTCCTCATCGACGCCCCGGTGTCCGAGTTGGACGCCATCGCCTCCTGGCCTGAGGTTCGGCGGGTCAAGGTGCCATCCGGTTTCCAGACCTCCCGCACCGATGCGCCCGGACGTCGGGTTGAGATCGGGTCGGAGGCGAAGGACCAGACCGCGGAACGGATCGCCACCGCGTTGCGCGCCGCCCCGGTGTCGGTCGGTGCCGTCAGTCAGGGCCCGGTGGTCTCCGAAGGGGACCGGGCGCACGCGGCGGACACCGCCCGGAGCAAGTACAAGGTCACCGGTGTCGGCGTGAAGGTCTGCGCGATCTCCGACGGAGTGCTGTCACTCGGCAACTCGGTTGCCAGCGGTGAGCTGCCCGGCGACGTCGACGTGTTGCCTGGCCAGGCGGGCCAGGGCGACGAGGGCACCGCGATGCTGGAGATCATCCACGATCTGGCACCCTCCGCGAAGCTTGGCTTCGCCACCGCCTACGAGACCGAAGAGAGCTTCGCCGACAACATCCGGTCGCTGCGCTTCTCGGCACACTGCGACATCATCGTGGACGACATCCTGTATTTCCACGAGGCCGCTTTCCAGGATGGGGTGGTCGCCCAGGCGGTCAGCCAGGTGATCGCGGACGGTGCGTTCTACTTCAGTTCGGCGGGCAACGACGGCAACACCATCGACGGAACCACCGGCAACTACGAGGCTGATTTCGTCAACTCCGGGCAGCGTGTGGACACCTCCGGCAGATTGCACGACTTCGACCCCGGGCCGGGCGTCCAGGTCTTCAACCCGCTGTCCGCCAACAGCACCGGTAAGGCCGTCACGCTCTGGTGGAACGACCCGCTCGGTGCCTCTGGCAACGACTACGACATGTACCTGGTCGATGCCGACGGCAACGTTCTGACCGCCTCGCAGGACACCCAGGACGGCGACGACGACCCGTACGAGTTCCTCGAGACCGGATACGCCGCCGGGCAGCGAGTGGCAGTGGTCAAGTCATCCGGTAAGAACCGGTACTTCCAGCTCAGCGCATTGCGCGGGCGGTTCTCCGACGCGGACGGGCTGAAGGCGTATACCACGCCGGGTGTCACCCGTGGGCACAGTGCCGTGCAGGAGGCATTTTCGGTCGCGGCGGCGCCAGCAGCCGCGGCGATGGGCGAGTTGGAGCCGGGCGATTCGGCCAGCCCGGTCGGCCCCTTCCCGCAGACGTTCACCGGCGCCTCCGCGCTGGAGCGCTTCACCTCCGACGGACCCCGCCGGGTCTTCTTCAAGGCCAACGGGAAGCCGATCACCCCCGGCAACCTGACCTCGTCCGGTGGTGAGCTCCGCCAGAAGCCCGACATCACGGCTGCGGACGGGGTCGCCACCTCCGTGTGGGGCTTCCAGCCGTTCTACGGCACCTCGGCAGCGGCGCCGCACGCCGCCGCCATCGCGGCTCTGGCGCTCTCCGGCAACCCGGGGATGACAAACGCCGAGCTGCGTACGGCGATGACCCGTACCGCGCTCGACCTCGCGCCGGCCGGCGTGGACACCCGATCGGGGCACGGCATGGTCCGGGCGGATCTGCTGCTCAAGGACACCGGTGCGACGCCGCAGCCGCTGGTGCAGGCTGGCAAGCCGGTCACGACGCCGATATCCGGTGACGGTGACCAGTATCTGGAGCCGGGTGAGAAGGCATCGGTGTCGCTTCCGGCGGTCAATGTCGGCGACGGCAAGGCCACCGGCGTCAGCGTCACCCTGACCACCGACGATCCACGGGCCAAGATCACGGCCGCACAGCGGTACGGCGCTCTCGCACCGGGTGCCAGCAAGTTCATGGGCTTCACGCTCACGCTGGCCAAGGACTATCCGGTGGGCCGACCGGTGACCCTCACCGCCAAGACCACGTTCGTCGGCGTGCTGTCGCCGACGGCGGGACGCCAACTGGTGGCGACGGGCCAGGTGTCGACGGAAGCCCAGACCTTCGCGTACGACGGTCCGCCGATCGCGATCCCGGACAGCGACCAGACCGGCATCACCGCCAGCATCGACGTCTCCGGGGTCGGGTCCGTGGCCAACATGACGTTCTCGATCGACGGCACCGAATGCACCACCAACCCCGAGTCGACGACCGTGGGTCTCAGCCACCCGTACATCGAGGACGTGACGGCCGTGCTCACGGCGCCGAACGGTGCCAGCGCACAACTCTTCAGCGGGGTCGGCTTCGGCGGCACGAACATGTGCCAGGTGGTCTTCGACGACCGGGCCAACCAGTCGATCACCTCGGTCCAGCCCGCCCAGTCGCCGTTCAGCGGCAGTTGGCGGCCCGTCGCTCCGCTCGCTCCGCTCTACGCGGCGTCGGTGGACGGTACGTGGACTCTTTCGATGATGGACACGATCGGCGGCCTGTCCGGGACACTGCGGGCCTTCTCACTGCACTTCAAGAAGTACGAGGCCTGATCTCGGTCACCTGCACCGCCTCGAGGCTCAGCACCTCGGGGCGGTGCCGGACCGTTTCACGTTTTCGCAGGTCAGAGGGGGTGTCTGTCGCCAACCGGACAAGACGGTAGAGCCTCTGGCGGAGCACTGTTGGGGCAGGTACCGACACCGGGGGCGCCCGGACCGCGACCAACCAGAGAGGGCCTGCCATGGCCGCTCCCACCGCGATCGCAGCTCTGAGTGCGCCGACCTACTCGCCGGGCGACCAGATGCTGCTGACCGTCAACTACTCCGACACCGACAACAAACCGCTGACCGTCACCATCGTGGTCACCGACGCGCGGGGAAACAGTAGCGCACCGGTCACCGCCAGCGTGGTCATCGACCCGCTCACCGTCACCGTCACCGACGACTCCGGCCGTACCTGGTCCCGCGTCTCCGACAACGGCGCGGTCGCCGTGTACCGAGCGGTGGCGTGATGCCCCGCGTCACCGTCCAGGTCCGCGACGCCGCCGGTAACACCGCGACGGCCACCGCCGACTACATCGTGGCAAGCCGACCCGTTCTCGGCGGCTACTACCTCTCCGGCAATGCCGACCCGACCGCCGACATGGCCGGCGGCAACTTCCGCTCGCTCACCCAGTACCGCAGCTTCGCCGACGGCTACATCTTTCCCGGCTACAACCGGCCCTGGCTGATCGCCCTGGGCCGGGCGGGGATGCAGATCAACATGGTCCTGGAGCTGAAGCACTACGGCGCCCCGGACGGACCGCAGACCTTCACCGTGGATGGCACCACCTACACCGTGCCGGCACCGTCGATGACCATCCAGCAGCGCCCCGGCACCACCTGGCCGAAGGCGTACGGGTACGACCAGGTGCTCAACGGCCAGTGCGACGGGTTGTTCCACCGAGCCCTGGCGCAGTACCGGACGCTCGGCTTCGGCGTGAACATCCAGCTCGCCTCCGAATTCGACACCGACCACGAGTTCGGCACCACCGACAACGGTGTGGCGTACACCTGGGCGCAGTCAGATGCCCGCGCGGTGCAGGCGGTCAACTACATCCTCACCTGGTTCAAGGCGCGGACGCTGCCCGGCGGTACGACCTTCTCGGTCGGGGTCGGCGGCTTCGATCGGGCCTGCTTCCAGCGCATCCACCTGGAACCGCTGATGACCCGGCTGGATTTCCTGCAGTGGAACGTCTACGCCACCAACGCCAGCCACACCGCGCTGGCCCGGTTCCGCCGTACCAAGGACTGGGCGGTGGCCGACCTCGGGCCGGTGGCGCTGTCCCGGCCGGTGCTCGTCGCCGAGTGGGGGGTACGGGTGGCGGAGATCCCCAACCAGGCCGCCTGGATCGCGACCGTGCCGGCGGCCATCGCCCAGCTCAACGCCGAACGTGGGCCCCGGATCGCGCGCACCAACTACTTCAACTCCGGGTGGGGCACGCTCACACCGAAGGCGACCGGGTTGGCCGCGCTACGGGCGGCGTACGCCACCTCGCCGTTCATCTGAGTCTGCGGCTGCGCGGCGGCGGCCCGGGTGCCGGCACCGGCGTCGGGGCTGGCGCGGGTGCCGGTGTGGGGTGGGGACCGGGCGTCGGTGCCGGGTGGCTCGGCAACCCGCCGGCCGGTGGCGCGCTGGCCTGCTCGACCCCCATGCCGGTCGGGTCCAGCTCCTCCTCGGAGGGGAAGACATCGCCCCGTAGGGCCGGATCACGGTAGCTGCTCATGAGCGTAGGGTTCCCCGACGATGACGAGAACAACCGTGCCCGATCGACCGGTGTCCTCGGTGCCCGGTTTGGCGGAAGATGCTGGGACCGACGCCACGGTCATGAACGGGGGTCCGAGCGTGGAATTGCGCCGGAATCGGGGGGCCCGTGCGCTCGCCCTGGTGTGCGTACTCGGTGGGGTGCTCCTGTTGGTCTATCCCAGCGACGGCGCCCTGCTACGCACGATCATCGCGGGGGGTGCCGTCGCGCTCGGCGTTGTGGCGCTGGTCAGCGCGCTGCGACCGTTCCGGTTCGGGATCGACGCCGATGGGCTCACCATCCGACGGCCCGGCCTGCGCCGGATGATTCCCTGGGCCGAGGTCGACGCGTTGGTCCTCGACGAGCCGCCCCGACGTGACGGCTACCGGAAACCGCCGAGGCTGCTGCTGGTGCCCGTGCCGGGTGTGTCGCTTGAGCCGGTGACCGCGCGCCATCCACTCGACGGCCGCCCCGCCATCGAGTTGCTCGTCCTCGATCAGGTCCGCGAGCAGCCCGAGCAGGTGTCCGCCGCGCTTGCCCGCTACGCCGGCGACCGTTTCGTCGACCTGTCGGCTCTGCGCCGCGCCGCCTTCGCAGATCCGGACCTCCCCGTCGGCCTGCGGGGCTACCAGATGGACCGGGTCGACCGCTTGATCCGACGCGGCCAGGACGCCCTGGTGTCCGGGGACGCCCCGACCCGGCAGGCGGCCCGAGGAGAGATCGAACGCGCCAGCGCGGCCGGTCTGCCGATCGCCCAGCGTGGCTACAACACGGTCCAGACGGATACGGTTCTGGACGCACTCGTCGCCGCGTTGGCCGACCACCAGTCCACCGATCGGGAGACCGCTACATGATCGCGCAGGGACAGAACGCCACCCCGACCACTGCGGCGGACGTTCCGCGCCGCAACTGGGCCGGCAACGTGCGGTACGCCGCTCGGGCGTTCCACCGACCGACCTCCACCGACGAACTGCGTCGACTGATCGCCGGCAGCACCCGGATCCGGGCGGTGGGCAGCGGGCACTCCTTCAACCGCTTCGGCGACACCGACGGCGACCTGGTCACCCTCGCCGGGCTGCCCCAGACCGTCGACGTGGACCACGAGCGCGGGCAGGTCACCGTGAGCGGCGCCATGCGCTACGGCGACGTCGCCCAGCAACTGCACACCCAGGGGTACGCACTGGCCAACCTCGCCTCGCTGCCACACATCTCGGTTGCCGGCGCGGTGGCCACCGCCACCCACGGCTCCGGCCAGACCCACGGCAATCTCGCCACCGCGGTCGCCGGCCTGGAGTTGGTCACCGCCGACGGTGAGCTGCTGCGGGTCGACCGCGACGCCGACGGGGACACGTTCGCCGGCATGGTCGTCGGGCTCGGTGCGCTGGGCCTGGTCACCCGGGTCACCCTGGACGTGGTGCCAACCTTCGAGTTGCGCCAGTACGTGTCGCTCGACCTGCACCGGGAGGCGCTGGACGAGGCACTCGGCTCGGCGTACAGCGTGAGTGTCTTCACCGACTGGCGTGCCCCCCGGCTGCGTGAGGTGTGGCGCAAGCAGTTGGCGGACCAGCCGCCGCCGCCGGCGGACTGGCTCGGCACCACCGCAGCCGACGAGCCACGGCACCCGGTGCTCGGGATGTCGCCGGAAAACTGCACCCCGCAGCTCGGTGAGCCGGGCCCGTGGCACGAGCGGCTGCCGCACTTCAAGCTCGGCTTCACCCCGAGCAGCGGCGACGAGTTGCAGTCCGAGTACCACGTGCCGCGTACGGCGGCAGCCGACGCGCTCGCCGCGCTGGACGATGTGGCGCACCTGATCGCCCCGGTGCTGCAGGTGTGCGAGTTGCGGACGGTGGCGGCGGACGAGCTGTGGCTCAGCCCGAACCACAAGCGCGACAGCTTCGTCGTGCACTTCACCTGGGTCGACGACACCGCAGCCGTGCTGCCGGTGGTGGCCGCGGTGGAGGAACGGTTGGCACCGTTCGCACCCCGCCCGCACTGGGGCAAGGTCTTTGTCACGGACCCGGCCGAGCTGGCCGCCCGCTACCCGAGGTACGCCGACTTCGCCGCCCAGCTGACCCACCTGGACCCGACCGGCAAGTTCCGCACCGACCTGCTGGACCGGTACTTCCCCCGCTAGGCCGTAGGGCCTGTGTCAAAGCCCCTGGCCGGCCTGCGGCGGGCCCAGACGACGACCGGCCGCGTTGGAAGTTCGTCCGGATACAACACCGGTATCCGGACGAACTTCCGCCTTGCCGGACCGCCGCCTGGACTCCGCCTCGGCTCAACCGAGGGCTTTGACACAGGCCCTAAGCGCCCTGGGTGCGCAGGGTGCTGCGCTGGACGGCGCGGCTGATGTCGCTGGGGGAGACGATGCCGACCAGTTGGCCGTCCGTCACCACGAGGGCGCGGCCGTCGGCGCACTCACTGAGCCGGGGGAGCAGATCGTTGAGCTGTTCACCCGACTGGGTGAGGACCAGTTGGTCGGCCCGGCAGGCCACCTCGGCCAGCGTGGTCGACGCCCGCCGCTCGGGTGGCACGCCACGCACCCGGTCGACGGTGACAAGGCCCGTCGGCCGGCCCTCCTCGGTCAGCGGCAGCGCCGAATGCCGGTACGCGAAGAGGTAGTGGTCGACGAAGTCCGCGACGGTCATCTCCGCCGAGGCGGTCTGCGGCTGCGGGGTCATCACGTCGCCCACCCGAACTCCGCGTAGCGCGCTGCCGGTGCGGGCCTGCCGCTCCTCCGTTCCGGCGGCGCCGATCAGGAACCAGCCGATCAGGGCCAGCCAGAGCCCACCGAAACCGACCCCGGACAGGAACTGCCACAGCCCGAGACCGATCAACAGCACACCCAGCACCCAGCCAGCCCGGGCTGCGATCACGGAAGCCCGGGTCCGGTCACCGGTGGCCTTCCACACGGCGGCGCGCAGCAACCGGCCACCGTCCAGGGGCGCGGCCGGCAGCACGTTGAAGATGGCAAGCAGCACATTGATGCCGGCCAGCCACGCCACCGCACCGAAGAGCAGCCCGTCCTGCCCGGCCAGTGCGAGCAGCGCCGCGATCCCGCCGAAGAACGCCCCGAGCAACAGGCTGACCAACGGGCCGACGCCCGCGATCCGCAGCTCCGCACCCGGGTCGCGCGGCTCACCCCGCAACTCGGCCACGCCGCCGAAAAGCCAGAGCGTGATGCCGTCGACCGTCAGCCCGTTGCGCTTGGCCAGCACCGCGTGCGACACCTCGTGGGCGAGCAGGCCGACGAAGAAGACCACCGCCGCGGCCAGCCCGGCGAGGGCGTACGCCACCGGCGAGCGGTCGGGGTACGAACGGGGAAACTGGTTGGCGGCCAACCCCCAGGCGATCAACACGAAGATGACCAGAACGCTCCAGTTGACGCCGACCGGCACCCCCGCGACCCGGCCAAGCCGGAAACTCGCCCTCATCCCTGCCCGTTACCCCCGGTCGGCCGGCACATGCGGCAGGCTGCCGACCGGACGCGAGCGGGGACGACATGCGACGCGTTCGGGGTGATCGCCACGAAGTTATGCAGCGGGTAGGGTCAGAGTATGACTCGCCGCATCACCATCAGTCTGCCCGACGACGTGGCCGCGTACGTGGAGCGCACGCAGGGCAACACGTCGGGTTTCATCGCCGGGATCCTGCGCCGGAAGATGCGCGCTGACAGCCTTCGCGCCCGATGGGCACAACTCGGCTACGTGGTGACCGACGAGGACGTCGAGCGCACCCGGTCCCACCTTGCCGCACGGGCGCCGATCACCGACGACCAGCACGCCCGTAACGCCGAGTGGCTGCGTCAGTTCGACCAGGACGGGTCGGCCGCCGCGTGAACGGTCTCGTCCTGGACACATCGGCCCTGCTGGCCTATGCCTCCGGCACCAGTGTCGAGCCGGGGGCGATCCTGACCCTTGCCGAGGAGGACCCCGAGCAGGAGGTGTGGATTCCGGCACTCTGCCTGGGCCAGGCTCAGCTGGAGGTGGCCGGTACGCCAGCGGTTCACCTGCTCGACCTGCTCCTCAGCGAGGAGCGGGACACCAGAGTCGCGGTGTACGACGGGCCGACCAGTCGGCGAGTGGCCCGGATCGCGGCGCGATTCGACGTGCCGCTGGACGTGGCGCACGCCGTGGCGACCGCCGTCCTCTACCGCTGCTACCTGGTCACCCGCGACCCCAAGCGGGTCGCCCCAGCGGCACCGCCGGGTCTGGAGATCCTCGACATCTCGCTGGGCTGGGGCTGAGCCAGCCGGCGCCAGACGAGCCACTACGGGTGGTGGCCCCGGCACCGGTCAACCTGGCGGCGGAGACGGTAAAGTGCGCAGGCTGAGCCGGAACATGGACGGCCAGGGTGGGAAAGGTCGGCGAATGCGGGAGGATTCACCGCGCCGGGAGCAGATCAACTCCAGCTCGTACATCTGGGAGCAGGACGGCCTGCGCGAGTTGGCCGGCTACCTGCCCGACGCCGACCCGTACCACGTCTGGACGAACGTCGAGTTCGTCGGCGCCGACGGTTCCATCAACGAGGTCGACGCCCTGGTGCTCGCCCCGAGCGGTCTCTTCGTGTTGGAGTTGAAGCACTGGCAGGGCGAGATTCGCGGTGACGGCACCCAGTGGGTGCGCCGAGCACCGGCAGCCAGCACATCTACGGCTTGGAGGATCACGATTCCGGTCTGCCAGGTCTGAAGAAGCTGCTGCTGGCCCTGCCGCGCAACCCGGATCATCTGGTGGACGAGGCGCGCGGTCGGGAGATCGTCGAGCTGGTGCGCGGCGCGAAGATCCGGCCGTCGGTGGCGGACCGCAAGGTCGGCCAACTGCTGCTGCACCCGAAGCCGTTTGCGGAGGGCCTTGGCTGGCAGGATTTCCTCGCCGGGCACGCGCTGGACACCTCGCTGGTGCGTCGGGTGCGGTTCTACCTGACCAGTCGCGCCGCCGAGCACGAGGTGCCGACGATCCGCAAGGCGGCGGAGCGGGAGTTCCGCCTCTTGCAGGGCATCCACCACCCGGGGGTGGCCCGCGCGCACGACCTGGTCGAGCATTCGTGAGGCCCTGCGGTCGTCTTCGACCACCAGCCCGACTGGGTACGCCTCGACCAGTGGCTGCTCAGGCACGGCGACACGTTGACCCTGGCCCAGCGGCTGCAGCTGGTGCAGGATCTCGCCGAGATCATCGACTACGCGCACTCCCGCAGGCTGGCCCACCGGGCGCTCTCGCCCCGAGCGATCTACGTCGGCGACCCGGAAGGGTCGCGCCCGACGCTGGTGGTCACCGGTGGACGTCACCGCGATCCTGCTGGACCGGCTGCGCGCGCTGGGCTTCCCCTGGGAGGCGATCGTGGCGGCAGACAACGGCTCACCGCTGGACGCCGACTTCCGCAGCCTCGTGGATCTGGTCCGGCACCAGGTGGTGCCAGCGGTCAACGATGCGATCGTGGCCGCCGACCAGCCGGTGTTGATCACCGAGGCTGCGCCGTTGGCCCGCTACGGGCAGCTCGGGCTGCTTCAGGAGTTGGCTGATCCGACCAGATCTCGACCGGCGGCCCGGCTGCTGCTGGTGCCGGCCCGTCGACCTGACCCGGCGGTGCTGGATGGGGTGCAGTTGCCGCTGACCTCACCGGCTAGCCAGTCGTTGTGGCTCGCCGACGACTGGATCGAGTCGTCGGGCCGGGCGGTAACGCCGACGCGTTGAGAGGGAGACGCCCGGCGCGGTGACGCTTCCGCCTGCCGGGCCGCAGCTACCGTTGCGGGGGCGCCGGGATCGGTAATCCAGCGAAGGGACCAAAAGTGGCACGACTCGTCATGAGTCCGGCCGAGGCCGCGCTCTATGAGATTGTCGGCTCCCGTACTTTCCTACGCGCGCGCCAGGTGCTTGAGCGCGGGAAACTGCTGGACGTGCAGTGGGATCCGGAGACCGGTCAGGGGCACGGTCGGCTCGACGGCAGTGCAGCCGGCCGGGTGCTGGTCACAGTGCGTTCGGGTGCCGACGGCATGGTCGAGGCGTTGGATGGTTCGTGTACGTGCGGGCAGGACGGCTGTGCCCACCCAGCCGCGCTGGTGCTTTCGACGCTCTCCACGGCCACGCCCCGGAAACCCCGCCCGACGTCGAGCTGGGAGCGGGCGGTCTCCGCGTTGGTCCGGGACGTCGCCCCGCCGCCGGTTGTGCCGGAGTCGGAGCCTCCGGGGCTCGGCCTGCAGTTCGACGTCGTCTCCCAGGGCTCGGATGACGCGGCGGGTTTTCAGGTCGACCTGCGGCCGGTGCTGCCGGGCCGCACCGGCTGGGTGCGGTCCGGGATCAGCTGGTCGACACTGAGCTACGCCTACTTCGACCGGTCGACGCGGACCGAGCGGCACCGGCGACTGCTCGTCGAGATCGCCCGACTGGCGAGTAGCACGGACCCCTACCACTACTACGACGGCCATCGGCGTGGGATCGCGCTGCACGAGTTCGCCAGCCGGCGGATCTGGGACCTGCTGGCTGAGGCGGACGAGGCTGGGTTGCCACTGGTGCAGGCCGGCAAGCGCGGCGGGCCGGTCGTGCTGGGCCGTCCGGCCAGGCTCTCGGTGCAGGTCGGTCGGGCAGATGGGGAGCTGGTGCTGGCGCCGACATTGTCGGCCGGTGGCACGCCGATCCCCGTGTCGCGCGTACTCCTCGTCGGTGAGCCGGCGCACGGCCTCGCGGGGTTGGCGGAGCTGAGCGGGCCGGACGCCCGTTCCGGCGTACCGGCACTCTGGTTGGCGCCGCTGGCCGGGACGCTGCTGCCGGGGATGGTGCGGGCGCTCGCGGGGCCGGCGATCCGGATTCCGGCTGCCGAGGAAGAGCAGTTCTTCGACCGTTTCTACCCGGAGTTGCTCCGCCAGGTCGAGGTGTTCGCAGCCGACCCGGCCGTCCAGCTTCCAACGGTTGGGCCGGCCACCCTGACCGCGACGGTGAGCCCCGAGCCGGACCAGCGTCTCCAGGTGGCCTGGGAGTGGCATCGGGTCGTCGGTGGCCGGCGCCACCCCGAGCCGTTGCGCAACGGGATGGCCACCGAAGCGGACGAGCGCCGCGCGGAGCTGCTGCGGCGGGTCGTCGACCTGGTTGCCAAGCCGGCACCCGAACTCCTGGAACCATCCTCGACCGGTCCCCGGCTGGCATCCTCGGCGAGCCTCGCCGGCGACGCCCTGATCCGGTTCGTCAGTGACGTCCTGCCGCGACTGGCCGAGCTGGACGGTGTCGAGCTGGTCACTCCGTCGGACGGGGCGCTCGACGACTACCAGGAGACGTACGCCGCGCCCACCATCACCTTCGCCGACGGTGGTGAGCCCGGCGAGCATGACTGGTTCGACCTGTCGGTGCGGGTCACCGTCGGTGGCGAGCAGGTCGACTTCGTCGCGCTCTTCGCGGCGTTGGCGCAGGAGCAGCAGTACCTCATCCTGCCCAGCGGCAGCTACTTCGCGCTCGAACGACCGGAGTTCCAGCAGCTGCGAGACCTGATCGCCGAGTCCCGGGCACTCGCGGATGCGCCGCCCGGGGTGCTGCGGGTCGGCCGGTTCCAGGCCGGGCTCTGGGACGAGCTGGCCGACCTGGGTGAGGTCACCGGCCAGGCCGCGGACTGGCAGCGGTCGGTACGCGCGCTCAGCGAGGCGAATCCTGCCGCCGAGCAGCAGATCCCATCCGGGGTACGGGCGCAGCTGCGCCCGTACCAGCAGGATGGTTTCCGTTGGTTGGCGACCCTGCACGACCACGGCCTCGGCGGCGTTCTCGCCGACGACATGGGGCTCGGCAAGACCCTGCAGACGTTGGCGCTGATCTGCCACGCGCGCGCCGAGGCACCGTTCCTGGTGGTCGCCCCGGCCAGTGTCGTCGCCAACTGGGCAAGCGAGGCGGCCCGCTTCACTCCGGAGCTGGACGTCCGGGCGGTCACCCAGACCGTGGCCCGGCGCGGTGCCCCGCTGGCCGAGGCGGTGGCCGGCGCGAACGTCGTGGTCACCTCGTACACGCTGTTCCGGCTGGAGTACGACGACTATCGCGCCATCGAGTGGGCCGGGCTGATCCTCGATGAGGCGCAGTTCGTCAAGAACCCGCAGTCCCAGGCGCACCGCTGCGCGAAGCTGCTGCCGGCCCCGTTCAAGCTGGCGATCACGGGCACCCCGATGGAGAACCACCTCGGGGAGCTCTGGGCACTCTGCTCGATCACCGCACCCGGGTTGCTGCCCCGCGCCGACCGGTTCACCGATTACTACCGCCACCCGATCGAGAAGGAGCGGGACGCGGAGCGGCTCGCCCAACTGCGTCGCCGGATCCGGCCGCTGATGCTGCGCCGACGCAAGGCCGACGTCGCGGCTGACCTGCCGGCCAAGCAGGAGCAGGTCATCGAGGTCGAGCTGGACCGCCGCCATCGCCGGGTCTATCAGGCGTACCTGCAGCGGGAGCGGCAGAAGGTCCTCGGGCTCCTCGGTGACCTGGAGAAGAACCGGTTCGAGATCTTCCGGTCGTTGACGCTGCTCCGGCAGGCGAGCCTGGACGTCTCGCTGGTCGACCCGAAGCACCAGAACGTGCCGGCGACGAAGCTGGACGTGCTCACCGAACGGATCTCCGGTCTGGTCGCCGAGGGGCACCGGAGTCTGGTGTTCAGCCAATTCACCCGCTTCCTCGGCGCGGCCCGGCAGCGGTTGGAAGCGGCCGGGATCACCTGCAGCTATCTGGACGGGACCACCCGGGACCGGGCTGCCGTCATCGATGGATTCAAGAGCGGCGACAACCAGGTCTTCCTGATCAGCCTCAAGGCCGGCGGCTTCGGCCTCAACCTCACCGAAGCCGACTACTGCCTGCTGCTCGACCCGTGGTGGAACCCGGCCGCGGAAAACCAGGCGGTCGACCGGACGCACCGCATCGGCCAGACCCGCAACGTCATGGTGTATCGGATGGTCGCGAAGGACACCATCGAGGAGAAGGTGATGGCGTTGCAGGCGCGTAAGGCGGAGCTGTTCAGCAGCGTCCTGGACGGCGGTGAGTTCGCCTCCGCGCAGTTCACCGCCGCCGACATCAAGAGCCTGCTGGAGTGAGCGGTGCCGGCTTCTCGGGGGGCTCGACGGGACCTGTCAGATCGGGCAGCCCTCCGCTCCTGAGCCAGTCGGCGAACTGCCGTCGCTTCTCCCGGTCGACGACGGCCTTGAGGGCGGCGTTGACGGTGGCCTTCTTCGTCGTGGTGCCGAGGATCTTGCCGGCCTCGGCGAGCAGTTCATGGTCGACATCAGGGAGCGTCCGGCTCACGGGTGCCTCCTCCGGTTGGCGATCATCGCCGATGACATTCCTTCGATCCGTCCTTAATATCAGGCTCTGCTGAGTCGCCATGCTGACACCTGAACGTGGATGCGGCCTGAGCGTCGGGATAGTTGCGAGGTGGCGAGATCAAGCGAAGAGGGCGACGATCCGTACCTCTGGTTGGAGGAACTTGATGGCACGGATGCTGCCGGGTGGGTGCGGGACCGCAATGCGGAGACCATCGCGGCGCTGACCGACGATGAGGCGTTCGCCGGCCTGCGGGCCGAGATCCGGCAGGTGCTCGATGCCGAGGAGCGGACCCGCCAGTCGCCCTGACCCGACGTGCGCTGACCCGGCTCGGGCAGGAGCGCGACGACAAGCTTCACCTCGTGCATCCCGGCGGCACAGTCATCGTCCGCGAGGACGACGGCGACCTCCGCTGGTGGACCTGGGCGGGCTTCCGGGCGAACGCGACGTTGACCGCGACGTTGGGCGAGGTCGTCGACCCGGTGGAGCGATTCGACGGCAACAGCATCCGGCTGCGGGAGAACGTTACGCCCGCCAGTTGGCGAACGCTCACGGCCGACGCCGCTACGCGACTTTGTCTGCCAGAGATCAACGACAAAGCGGTCGATGGTCTCAAGTTCGGTGCGGCCCTGCCGAGACGTATGGCGACGGCGACGCTCGCCGCACGGTTGGCCGACCTGGAAGCGGCAGCCTTGGTGTTGGGCGGACCTGTCCGTTTCGTCGTGGTCTGACGCTCAGCGGCGGGGGCTTTCGCTGGCGATCTTCATTTCCCGGGGCAGGGCCGCCGCGCGTAGCGCCCAGTCCAGCGCGTAGTCGGCGATCTTCTCCCACCCGTTCTGCCCGACGGTGAAGTGCGACCGGCCGGGGAACTCCTCGTACGCGGTCAGCGCCCGGGACTTCTGGTAGAGCCCCGCGTTGGCGCGGACCACCGCCGCCGGCACCACGTGGTCGTGTTCGCCGGCCATCAGCAGCAGCGGCGCACGATCGTCGCGCCCGACGTCGACGCGGGCGGGTGAGCGCGGGTCGAGATTGGCGAAGGCGCCCTCGAAGAACACCCTTCCGGCACCGGGGACGGCGTAGCGCTGCCAGGCTCGGTCGGAGTCTTCGCGGCTCATCGTGTTGCCGAAGGTGTAGGCGAAGTCGTCCGCGGTGAACGGGACCGCCTTGCTCCGGTTGGCGGGGCTGCGCAGGATCGGGAAGCCGGAGCGCAGCTGGCTCAGCGGCACCTTGAGGACACCCTTCACCGCCGCGGGGTGCACCCCCACGGCGGCCGCGCCGAGGCCCCGGTCGACCAGTACCTGCGCGAACAGACCGCCGAACGAGTGCCCCATGATGATCGGTGGTCGCGGCAGCGCCCGGATGATCCGGTCGTAGTGCGCGACGATCGTGGCGATGCTCTGCTCGGCGATCGGGCTCGGATCGTCGCGTAGCTGCTCCACGGACCGGTCCATGCCGGGCCAGGCCGGGGCGATGACGTGCATGCCGCGCGTGGTGTACCGCTCGGCCCACCCCTCCCAGCTGCGCGGGTTCATCCAGAGCCCGTGGATCAGCACGACTGTGTCGACCTGGCCCTGCGGCGTGGCACCCATCGCGTCCTCCCGGTGTCGCGGCGTCCGGCCCGGCGGTTACCCGTTGCGGTGCGCGGAAATCCTCCGCCGGCTACGAGGACGGCCCCTGACAAATGTCATGGCCGGGGCGTGACGGCCGCTCCAGACATCGGGGTACGTCAGGCCGGAGCATCATCAACATGACCAGTTCGTATCCGGCTGTCGAGTTGGACGGCCTCACCAAGACCTTCGGCGCGGTCACCGCGGTCAACGGGTTGAGCCTGCGGGTGCAGCCCGGCGAGGTAGTGGCCTTCCTCGGCCCCAACGGGGCGGGCAAGACCACCACCATCGACATGCTGCTCGGGTTGGCCCGCCCGGACGCGGGCACCGTCCGCGTCCTCGGTGGCACCCCCGACAACGCGGTGGCCCGGGGCCGGGTCGCCGCCGTCCTGCAGACCGGTGGGTTGCTCAAGGACCTGACGGTGGGCGAGACGGTCGAGATGACCTCGCACTTCTACCGGCACACCCGCCCGACCGCCGAGGTGCTGGAGCGGGCCGGCATCTCCGACATCGCAGGCCGGGTGGTCGGGCGCTGCTCCGGCGGCCAGCAGCAGCGACTGCGCTTCGCGCTGGCCCTGCTGCCCGACCCGGACCTGATGGTGCTCGACGAGCCGACGACAGGCATGGACGTCGAGGGCCGGCGGGACTTCTGGCAGGCTCTGCGCCGTGACGCCCGGCGCGGTCGGACCGTCATCTTCGCCACCCACTACCTGGACGAGGCGGACGCGTACGCCGACCGGATCGTGCTGGTCCGGCAGGGGCGCATCGTCGCCGACGGCACCACCGCGGAGATCAAGAACCTGGCCGCCGGCCGTACGGTGCGGGCCACCCTGCCCGGCGCCGACCAGGCCGCGCTGGCGGCGCTGCCCGGCGTGGACGCCGTGGAGGTACGCGGCGACAGCGTGCTGGTGCGTACCAGCGACTCTGACGCGATCGCCCGGCACCTGCTCACCCGGACCGACGCCCGGGACGTGGAGATCACCTCCCGCAACCTCGAGGACGCCTTCCTCGCCCTGACCACCGCGCACACCGGAGCCTGAGATGACCACCTCCACCTCCACCTCCACCTCCTCCACCCCCACCGCGACTCGTGCCACTGAGCCGGACCGTCGGTTGCCGGCCCTGGGCGGGTTCTCGATGGGCGTCCTGCGCATCGAGCTGCGCCGGGTGCTGCGCAACCGCCGCACCCTCGCCTTCACGCTGATCATGCCGGCCGTCTTCTTCCTCATCTTCGGCCTGCCGCAGGGCGGGCAGTCATTGGACAACGGCCGTCCGGTGACGGCGTACGTCATGATCAGCCTGGCCGTGTACGCGGCCATGGTGGCGACGACAAGTGTCGGTGGCGCGGTGGCCACCGAGCGGGCGCTGGGCTGGAGCCGACAGTTGCGGCTCACCCCGCTGCGCCCGACGGCGTACGTGGCCACCAAGCTGATCACCGCGATGAGCCTCGGTCTGCTCGCGATCGTCGTCGAGTTCGCCGTCGGTGCCGCAGCGGGCGTTCGCATTCCGGCGTACATCTGGCTGGTGTCCGGGCTCGCCGCCTGGATCGGCTCGCTGGTCTTCGCCGCGTTCGGTCTCTTCATCGGCTACCTGGCGCCGGCCGAGAACGTCATGCAGATCATCGGCCCGGTCCTGGCCGTGCTGGCCATGTTCGGCGGGCTGTTCGTCCCGGTCGAGGTGCTGCCGGACGTGCTTCAGCAGGTCGCGAAGTTCACCCCGGTGTACGGCGTGGGTGTGCTGGCCCGCTCCACGCTGGTCGGCGAGGGACTGAGCATGGGGGCGGTGGCCAATGTCGCCGTCTGGGCACTGATCTTCGGTGTCGGTGCGGCGCGGCTGTTCCGCCGGGACACCGCGCGGGTCTGACCACCGCGACAGCTAGCGTGAGCCCGATGGACCTCTCATCAGGGCAGTCTCGGCCGGCGAGCCGCCACTGGCGGTTCACCGGCTGGCTGCTGGCTGCGGTGTGGCTGATCTTCCTCAACGTGCCGATCATTACCTCGCTGCACCAGCCGCAGCTCTGGCGACGGATCGTCGGCGTGACGGCCCTGCTTGTCTTCGGCCTCGGCTACGTGCTGCTGTTCCAGTGGGCTCGCGGGCTGCGCCAGGCACTGCGGCCGATCCCGGCACACCGAGCACGAGCGGCGCTCCTGCTGCTGATCGCGGTGGGCCTGGCCAGCCTCCCGGGTGCCGACGGGGACTGGCTGGCCACCCTGGTCTACGTCGCCGCGGCCGGGGTGTTCCTCCTGCCGCCATGGGAGGCGGCGGCCAACGTGGCGGTCTGCGCGGTGACCCCCGCGCTGGCTTCCTGGCTGGTGCCGGGGTGGGAGGCGGAGAGCACGATCGTCTTCGCGGTGCTGCTCGCCTCGTTTGCCATGTTCGGTGTGTCGCGGCTGGCCCAGCGCAACAGTGAGCTGCAGGCCGCCCAGCAGGAGATCCGCCGGCTGGCGGTCGCCGAGGAGCGGGTCCGTACAGCCCGCGACCTGCACGACATCCTGGGACACTCGCTGACCGTGGTGGCGATCAAGGCGGAGTTGGCCGGCCGGCTGATCGAGGTGGACACCGAGCGCGCCGCCGTCGAGGTCGCCGAGGTCGAGGCGCTGGCCCGGGCGGCGCTGTCGGACGTACGGCAGACGGTTGGGGCGTACCGCGAGGTCACCCTCGCCGCGGAGCTGGCCGGCGCCCGCACCGCGCTGGCCGCAGCGGGCATGGCGGCGGATCTGCCTGACGAGGTGCCGGCGCTGCCGGACGAGTGGGACCGGTTGTTCGGCTGGGCGGTACGGGAAGGGGTGACAAACGTGGTCCGGCACAGTGGGGCGCGGTGCTGCACGATCCGGGTGCGGTCGGACCGGGTCGAGGTGAGCGACGACGGTCGCGGTCCATCCGTTCCCGACGCCGCCGGGCACGGGCTCGTCGGCCTGCGTGAGCGGGCACGGAAGCTGGATGCCGTGGTGACCGTCGGCCGACGTCCGGACGGAAGTGGCTTCCTGCTCCGGGTGCACGCGCCGGCGGAGGCCCGGTGAGCGGCCCCAGCGTCGAGCAGCCACACTCGATCCGGCTGCTGCTCGCCGACGACCAGGCGCTGGTCCGGGGCGCGCTGGCCGCGCTGCTCTCGCTGGAGGAGGACCTGACCGTGGTGGCCGAGGTCGGCCGAGGCGACGAGGTGGTGCCCGAGGCCCGCCGCACGGCCCCCGACGTTGCCCTCCTGGACGTGGAGATGCCCGGTCTGGACGGGATCGGCGCTGCCGCCGCGTTACGGGCCGCGCTGCCGACGTGCCGGGTGTTGATGGTGACCACCTTCGGCCGGCCCGGCTACCTGCGCCGGGCGATGGAGGCCGGCGCGAGCGGCTTCGTGGTGAAGGACACCCCGGCCCGGCAACTCGCCGACGCGGTCCGCCGGGTGCATGTCGGCCTGCGGGTGGTCGACCCGACGCTGGCCGCCGAAACCCTGGCCGCCGGGGTCAGCCCGCTGACCCAGCGGGAGACCGAGGTGCTGCGGACGGCTCGGGGCGGCGGCACGGTCGCCGACCTGGCCGGGGCGCTGCACCTGTCCGAGGGGACGATCCGTAACCACCTATCGGCGGCGATCGGCAAGACCGGTGCGCGCAATCGGGCCGAGGCGATCCGGGTCGCCGAGCAGAACGGTTGGCTGCTCGGCGAGTGAGCGTTGTGCCCCGGCGTGCCCGCGCTCAGGCGGTCGGCGGCGGGGTGGGCAGCTTGTCGACAACCACCACGCTGCTGCCGGGCCGGACCTCGGCGAGCAACTCCCGCTGACCGCTGCGGGTCAGCCGGATGCAACCGTTTGTGGTGTTCTCACCCAGCTCGTCGTCGTTGTGCCAGGTGTGCACCCCGATGTGCGCGCCGCGCAGACTGTCCGGCACCGATTCCGGGTCGTCGGGCACCGAGCCAAGGGCATAGATGTCCACTCCGCCGTAGACCTCCTCGGGCGGCGGCGTGCGGCCCAGGACGAAGGTCCGCCCAAGCGGAGTGTTCTGCCCCGACTGGCCGAGGCTGACCTCCCAGGAGCGCACCGCCTTGCCGGCCCGGTACCAGGTGAGTCGGTGGACCTTGCGTTCCACCACGATCTGGTCGCGCAGCGGCACGGTGTCGAACCCGCCGGGGGGCAGCCAGGCGAGCCGCCGGTTGGCGGAGGGCAGCAGGACGGCCGTCCAGCCGGCGCGCCGCTCGGCGATCGGCATGGTCAGGTCGACACCGCTGATCGTGGGTTCGAGGAAGGCTCGCGGTCGACCGCCGGGTGCGTCGTACGCGGCGATCCGCTTGGTCGGGTGCGCGCCCTCGGTCAGTGGGGTGGTGTCCATGGTGGCCGGATCCGTGGGGAACCCGCCGGGCGCGGGGTCGTAGTCGACCACCGGCAGCCCGGCTGGGGCGGGCGCGGCCGGGGCGACCGGCTCCTCCGGGCTCTGCTCGACGGTGCTCGGCGTCGGATCGGACGCTGCGACCTGCCGGTCCGGGCTCGTCGATTGCGGCGTGAGGGCCTGACCCACCAGCAGTGCGGCCACCAGCAGTGCGGCTACGGCGATGGCGGTGCCAACCCAGACACCACGGCGGCGGTACGGGGACATTCGGTCAAAGCGCACGAATCCACTGTATCCGACTTGTGTTGTCAGGAAGGCGCCCCTGCCAGACGAAAAGCGACAACAGGGGTGCCTTCCCTGCGGTGGTCAGACTCGGGCTCGCCGATGTGGATCGCCACCGCAGTTCGGTGGGTGGAGGCAGGCACAACGCACGCCACCGCCACTCGGTTCGATTTCGGCCCAGAAATTTCCGGCGACGGGTGATCCGCACGCCCCGCCGGTCCGTACTGGATGGGGGAGCAGGGGTCGGCCGGTGGTACGCCGCCGCGAGACGATCGAGGAGCAGATGGCCCGGGCACAGCAGGACCAGAAGGCGGCCACCGTCCGGACCAGCGCCAGCAGTCGGGGGGTACGCACCCCGTCGCGGTCGGCGACCGCCCTGCTGATCGCGTCGGTGCTCGCCGCGCTATGGGCGGCGATCATGCTGACCGGCGCCGGCCAGAAGGCGTACGCGTACGGCTTCTTCTTCACCGAGTTCTTCGCCGGGGTGGTCTCCCTGGTGGCGTTGAGCCTCACCGTGATGCTGGGCCTGCTCGCCACCGACCGGCTGGTGCTGCGCATCTCGCACCGGGTGCTGATGCAGTCGGCGCACCGGGCCACCGGCGTGCTGGGCCTGGCCGGGCTCGGTTTCCACGTACTCACCAAGATCGCAACCGGGCGGGCGGCGGCGACCGACGCGCTGGTGCCGTTCGTCGGCGGCCGAGGGCTCTACGTCGGGCTCGGCACGGTGGCCGCCCTGCTGATGGTCAGCGTGATCTGGACCGGCATCATCCGGGCCCGCTTTGCCGGCGTCGGTCCGAAGTGGCTGTGGCGCACCCTGCACTCCACCGCGTACCTGGCCTGGCCGTTCGCCGTGCTGCACGGCCTCAACGCCGGTCGGGCCGCGAAGTCCTGGGTGGTGCTCAGCTACCTCGGCTGCATCCTGCTGGTGGTGCTGGCCCTGCTGGTTCGGTTCTCGGTCGCCGTCGGACGGCGCAGCCGCGAGCAGCACCAGGCCGCGGTGCGCAACGCGGCGTTGGCCGGCCGGGCCGGTGAGGCGGCCCGTGGCCGATCGACGCTGGCCGGGCTGAGCCGACGCCGCAGCTCCGACGCGGACAAGCGGCCCGCCTGGGCCGACACCACCACCGCCACGTGGGCCGCGCGGCGCGACCCCGAACGGTTCACCGTCCCGGTGGTGCCCGAGCCCGGCTCGCTCGCCGAGCCGACCCGGCCCAGTCGACGCCAGCGGGTGGAAGAGCCAGCGGCCCGCCGCGACACCGATCGGCCGTCGCGCGGCCGCCGCGACGAGACCGAGGCCGCGACCCGCCGGTCGACGCGCCGCAGCGCGGAGGAGACCGTCGTTCGGCGGCGCGACGAGGAGGAATTGGAACCGGTGACCCGGCGGCGTTCGCGTACCCGGGACGAGGCTGCTCCGACCCGGCGGCGACGCGCCGAGGAACCGGCCGCCGAACGATCCAACCGCCGGTCCCGCAGCGAGGACGACGGCAGCCGGTACTCGGCGCCGCCACAGCCGGTCGAGCCCGAGGAGCCGTGGGACAGCCCGCGCCGGTGGCAGGACGCCCAGCCGATCTCGGCAGGCCCGGTCTCCGCCGAGCCGATCTCCGCCGGCCCGATCTCGGCGGCGCCACGCAGTGGCAGCGGCCGGCACAGCGTCGAGGACGACCTGCCGGAGGAGCCGGACTACTGGCGCCCGCCGGCCCGATACGTGCCGGAAGAGGTGCCATCGCCCGTCGACGACACCCCGACCCTGGTCGACCTGGCGTCCCGGCGCGCACGGCGGGCAGCCGGCGAGGGCCGGTCGGCCAAGCGCCGCAAGGCCAGCGCCGACGCGGTGGACGGGGCGTACTGGGCCGGGCTGCGGGGTGAGGCGAAGTGATGCGGACAGCCGTGCCACCGGTCGCCTGCGTGGGCGAGCCCCGGCTCACCGCCGGCTTCGCCGAGTACGGCCGACTCGACCTGGCCGCGCACGAGGAGGTGCACGGCCCCATCGGCCCGATGGAGCCGGCCCAACTGCTCCGGCTCGCCGAGGGCATGCAGCTCAAGGGCAAGGGCGGGGCGGGTTTCCCGTTCGCCCGCAAGCTGCGCGCCGTGCTGGAGTCCTGCGAACGGCAGGACCTCGCCGCCGTCGTGGTGGTCAACGCCAGCGAGGGGGAACCGGCCAGCTGGAAGGACAAGGTGCTGCTGACCCGCGCCCCGCACCTGATCCTGGACGGCGCGGCGCTGGCCGCGTACGCGCTGGACGCCGACGAGATCGTGATCGGTGTGGCCGACGACGGGGTCGGCCGGGACTCGTTGATGGAGGCCCTCGAAGAGCGCCGAATGCCGGTGCCGACCACCATCGTCACCGTGCCGCACCGGTTCATCTCCGGCGAGGGCGGCGCACTGGTCAACGGGATCAACGGGCTGCCGCACATCCCGCCCGGCACCAAGAAGCGCTCCAGCGACTCCGGTGTCAGCGGCCTGCCCACCCTGCTGTCCAACGCCGAGACGTACGCCCAACTCGCCGTCGGGGCGCGACTCGGCCCGTACGAGTACGCGGCGCTCGGCACCGACGACGAGCCGGGCACCGTACTGCTCACCGTGACCGGCGCGGCGGGCCGACCGGCCGTGGTGGAGTGCACCGCCGGGATGCCGCTGCGCGATGTCCTCGACCTGTGCGAGGTCCCGGACATCCAGGGCATCCTGATGGGCGGCTACCACGGCAAATGGATCACGCCGGAGGCGGCGGAGAAGGCCGAGGTCTCCCGCAGGGGCCTGGCCGCGGTGGGTGGCACCCTCGGCGCGGGCATCATCGTCCCGCTCGGTGTCGACACCTGCCCGCTCGGCGAGGCCGCCCAGGTGGTGCGCTATCTCGCCGGTGAGTCCGCCGGCCAGTGCGGGCCGTGCAAGATGGGCCTGCCGGACCTGGCCCGCGCCGTCGACCTGGCCGTCGCCGGCAGTCAACCGGCCGACGTGGTGCGGGCCGCCGCCGGCGAGGTGAAGGGCCGGGGCGCGTGCAGCCACCCGGACGGCACCGCCCGGTTCGCGCTCTCCGCGATCGAGGTCTTCACCGAGGACCTGCGGATGCACAGCACCGGCGACGGCTGCGGCCGGCGGGTCAAGGGCGTGATGGGGTTGCCCGGCGCACCCGATGCCAACCCGCAGAAGCTCACCCTGGACTGGTCACGCTGCGACGGGCACGGGCTCTGCGCGCACGTCGTACCGGACTTCATCCGGCTCGACGCCAACGGATATCCCGCCTTCCCGCCCACCCCCGTGCCGACCTGGCTGCGGGAAGGTGCGCTGAAGGCGGTCAAGGTGTGCCCGGAGCTGGCCCTCCGACTCGCCAAGGCCGAGTAGGGGAGAGCACCTTCCCCGACAACTGTCGAACGGAGACGCGGATGCGCAGGTGGCACGCACGGAGGCGACAGTCCAGGGTTGGTGTGGCCCGACGGGCCGGCACCGCTGCGGCGCTGGCCGCCGCTCTGCTCGGCGCGGTCTCCTGCACCGGCACGACCAACCCGCCACTGGCGGTCACCGGCACCGCACCGGCCGGCACCGCACCGGCCAGCACCGCGCCGGCCAGCACTGCGCCGTCCAGCACCGGACCGTCCAGCACCGGACCGGCCAGCACCGCCGCCGCGCCGGCCACCGCCACCCCGAGCGCCGCCCCGGCGAAGGTCCCGGACATTCTGCGCTTCACCGGGACCACCCTCACCGGTGCCGGGTTCGACGCGGCGCAGCTCGCCGGCCGGCCCGTGGTGCTGTGGTTCTGGGCGCCGTGGTGCGCCACCTGCGCCAGCCAGGCCTGGACGGTGGCCGAGGTCGCGCCCCGATACCGGGACACCGTGCCGATCGTCGGCGTCGCCGGGCTTGGCGAGCAAGCGGCCATGAAGGAGTTCGTCACCGAGTTCGACCTTGCCGAGATGCCACAGATCGACGACCGCGCTGGCGTGCTCTGGCGTCGGTTCAAGGTGACCGAGCAGAGCATCTTCGTGATCATCGACCGGGACGGCAAGGTGATCCAGCAGGGCTTCCTCGACGGCGAGGCGCTGACCGCCCGGGTCGCCGCGCTGGCCGAGGCGTGACCGGCCCCCTGCTGCTCGCGCTGACCGCAGGCATGCTCGCAGCGGTCAACCCGTGCGGCTTCGCGTTGCTGCCCGCGTACCTCTCGCTGTTGGTCGCCGGGGCGTCGGACACCCGCGGCGCGGTCGGCCGCGCGCTCACCGCGGCGGCCGGGCTGACCCTGGGGTACGTGGTGGTCTTCGGCGCGTTCGGCCTGGCGCTCGCGCCGCTGGCCGGCTGGCTGCGGCCCCGGCTGCCGTGGCTGACCGTGGCGCTCGGCGTGCTGCTGGTGGTGGCCGGCTGTTGGCTGCTCGCCGGCCGGCGACTGCCCGCTCCCGGCTGGTCCGCCCGGGCGCCCCGCCTCACGCGCTCCTGGCCGTCGATGACGCTGTTCGGCGCGGCGTACGCGCTGGCGTCGCTCGGCTGCGCCATCGCGCCGTTCCTGGCCATCGTGGTGACCAGCCTCCAGGCCGGCTCGACCGGCCGCGGGTTGGCGCTGTTCGGCGCGTACGCCGTCGGGATGGGTCTGGTGGTCGCGGTCGCCGCGCTCGGGGTGGCGCTGTTGCGCGACGGTCTGGTGGCCCGGCTGCGTGTCGCCGGCGCGTTGGTGCCCCGCCTCAGCGGCCTGGTGCTGCTGCTCGCCGGAGGTTACGTCGCCTGGTACGGCTGGTACGAGTTGCGGCTGGCCGCCGGTCGCCGAGACGCCCTGCACGACCCGGTCATCCGAGCAGCTTCCCAGCTGCAACACGCCCTGGCCGACACCCTGAACCCAACGGCACTGCTAGCCGCCCTAGCAACCCTCCTACTGACAGCAGCCCTAATCCGCCGCCCCCACCCCACCCCGCCCCCGCCCCACCCGCCCCACCCTCCCCGCCCCACCCTCCCCGCGATCTTGCACTTACTGTCGCGGCAAAAGCCGCAGAGCGGCCCATTTCGGCGACAGGAACTGCAAGATCGCGGGGGTGAGGGGCGGGGTTAGCGCGGGGTGGGAGGGCGGGGCTAGCTAGCGCGGGGTGGGAGGGCTGGGTTAGCGCGGGGTTAGGCGGTCCGTGCCGAGGCGGTCTTGGAGGACCTTGGGGATCAGGACACTGCCGTCGGCCTGCTGATTCTGCTCAAGGATCGCCGGGAAGAGCCGGCTCGTGGCCAGCGCTGAGCCGTTGAGCGTGTGCACGAAGCGGGTCTGCTTGCCGCCCGGCTCGCGGTAGCGGATCGCCGCCCGGCGTGCCTGGTAGTCGCCGCCCCAGGAGACCGACGACACCTCCTTGTACTTGTCCATGCTCGGCATCCACACCTCGATGTCGAGGGTCTTGCGCATGGCGGCGCTGGCGTCGCCGGCCGACAGCAGGCTGCGCTGGTAGTGCAGCCCCAGCTTCTCCACCAGGCTCTCGGCGTGGGTGACCATCTCCTCCAGCGCCGCTTCCGCCTGCTCGGGCAACGTGAACTGGAAGATCTCCACCTTGTTGAACTGGTGGCCCCGCACGGTGCCGCGCTCGTCCGAATGTGAGCCGGCCGCCTCCCGGCGGTAGCACGGCGTGTACGCGAAACGCTTCAGCGGCAGCTTCGGGGTCTCCAGGATCTCGTCCTGGTACGCGCCGAGGATCGCCGTCTCCGAGGTGGGCAGCAGGAACTGCCCGCGCGGGGCGGACTCCGAGTCCAGGTGGTAGACGTCGTCGTAGAACTTCGGGAACTGCCCGGCGGCGAAGCCGGCCGTGTCGAGCAGCAGGTGTGGCGGCAGCAGAAACTCGTAGCCGGCCTTGACGTTCTCGTCGATGAGGAAGTTGAGCAGCGCCCACTCCAGCCGGGCACCCATCCCCGTGTACATCCAGAAGCCGGAGCCGCCGAGCTTCACGCCGCGCTCGTGGTCGACGAGACCGAGCATCCGCGACAGCTCCACGTGGTCGCGGACCTTCTCGATCACCGGCGGTTCACCGAAGGTCTTGACGACCCGGTTGGCTTCCTTGCCGCCGGCGACGACATCCTCGGCGGGCAGGTTGGGCAGCTCGCTCATCGCGGTGCGCAGCCGGGACTGCACCTCGTTCAGCTCGGACTCCAGCTCGGAGAGCTGCTTGCGGCCGGCCTCGGGCGCGACGACGTCCGGCTCCCGGCCGGCGCGCTTCGCCTCCGCGTACGCCCGCGCCTCCGCCTTGCGGCGCTGCCGATCGGCGTCGATCTCCGTGATCAGGGCGCGTCGTTCCTGGTCGAGCCGCTGGATCTCGTCCAGGGCACGGGTGACCTCGGCGGGATCCAGACGCTTCGCCAGCGCGGTCGCCACCGCCTCGCGATCCTTCCGGATCAACTCCATGTCGAGCATGCTGCTCCGTACGCCTCCGTCCGGGGTCACAGGTGGACCACCCGATGCTACCGTCGCGGGCTTTTCGTCCCGGGACGGGGAGTGCTGGCCGCCGGCTCAGAGCCGGATCGGCATGAGCACCGAGTAGGTGTCCGCGTCATCCGGGCGGCGTACGGCCAGCGGGGCGATCGGTCCGTCCAGCTCCAACACCAGCTGCGGCGCGCCGGCCGCGTTCAACGCGTCCAGCAGGTAGCCACCGTCCACCCCGACCCGCAGCTCGTCGGTGCTCAGGTCGGCGGTGGGGAGCAGGCACAGGCCGCCCTGGTCGTCGAGGCCGAGCACGGTGACCGCCAGCGGTTTCCCACCGTGGTCGCGGGCGACCGTGGGCGCCGCCGGGTCGGCCAGCGCGGCGCTCAGCGCGGCCACGTCCACCGGGATGCGGCGAGCTGTCGGCCGGTCACCGACGGCCTCGCGCAGCAGCCGACGGTAGTCCGGGAAGTCGGACGGCAGGGCGGTGCCGGTCAGCGTCCGGCCGGCCACCATTACCCGCAGGTCCGCGCCCGCGACGGTCAGCTGCACCGGTCGGGGGTCGGCGGCGTCGAGCAGTGTCCGGAGCTGATCGATGAGGGCCACGGGTACGAACACCCGCACCGGCGGGCCGTCGACGTCCGCCCCGGCCCGGGCCAATGCGAGCCGGTGCCGGTCGGTGGCGACGAGTCGGACGCCGTCGGGCTCCACGTCGAGGAGCACACCGGAGAGCATCGGCAGCTCCGGGTCGGTGCTGACGGCGAAGCGGACCGCGTCCAGCGCGGCGGCCAGGCCGGCGGGGGAGAGCAGCAGCATGGTGGTGACGGGCTGGGCCGGGTCCACCAGGGCCCGAAGCCGGGCAACCTCGCGGCGGGCGTCGGCGAGCCCGTCCACCAGCCGACGCAGCTGCGTGTCGAGGAGTTGGTGCACCGCCGCCGGCTCGGCGCGTACCGCGGCGGCGATCTCCGGCACCGGCATGCCGATCCGGCGTAGCCCAGCCACCAACCGGGCCGGGGTGATCTGCTCCTCGGTGTACCAGCGGTAGCCGGTCACCGGGTCGACCAGGGCCGGCTCCAGCACCCCCGCCGAGTCGTAGAAGCGCAACGCGCTGACGGTCAGGCCGCTGGCCCGGGCCAGCTCGCCGATGCTGTGCAGGTCGCTCACGCTGGGCATCCTGCCCCCTCGACCCGGTCGAGGGTCAAGCCGAGACCTGCTTGAGCACCCGGAAGGTGAGCCCGGCCCGGATGAGCCGGTCGAGCAGCGCGTCACCCATCGCGACGACCGGGGTGACCTGCCCGGCGGTCGGCGGCAGCTCGTCGAGCGCCAGGCAGAGCGCCGACTCGCCGAGCATCTTCGCCGTCTCGTCGTAACCCGGGTCACCGCCGGCGACCTCGGTGACGACCCGCTGCCCGCCGCCGGTGCCGACGAACCGGACCCGGAACCAGGACGCCGCCCGCTGCTGCGCGGTGGGCCCCTGCCCGGAGGCGAGTCGACCGAGCAGCCAGCGTCGGCTGGGCGGCAGCTTCACCAGCCCGATCAGCGCGCCGAGCCCGACTGCGCCGGCCAGCAGGGTGGGCAGCCGCTTCACGGCGGCGAAGTGCCGGTAACGGAAGTCCGGGCCGTACTCCGGGCGGGCCGCCGCCGAGCGGCGGATCACCTGCGGGTCGATGGTCGGCAGCGGCACGGTCCAGATGCCCAGCTCCGCTGAGCGGGCCAGCCGGCCGGCCATCGCACGGACCCGGCGGTCGGTGGGGCGCGATTCGACAGCTCGGCGCTCCCGGGCGGCCTGGCTGGCCTGCCCGGTGCGGGAGAACGCGGTGAGCGCGGAATGGTACGTGCCGGCGGAGAAACGGCCACCGGCGCGCACGTAACCGTCCACGGTGATCGGCTGGTCGGCGGGCAGTTGCTTGACGGTGAACCACGCGCCCAGGTCGTGCGGGATGGAGTCGAACCCGCAGGCGTGCACCAGCCGCGCACCGGTGCGGGTCGCCTCGGCGTGGTGGCGCACGTACATCAGGTCGACGAACTCCGACTCGCCGGTGATGTCCAGATAATCGGTGCCGGCCGCTGCGCAGGCCGCGACGAGCGGCTCACCGTGGTGGACGTACGGGCCGACAGTGCTTGCCACCACCCGGGCGGCCTCCGCCACCACGCGCAGCGAGTCGGCGTCGGTCACGTCGGCGGTGAGCAGCGGCAGGTCGGCCAACGTCGGGTCGATCACGGCGAGCCGACCCCGTACGGCGGCGAGGCGGTCCGGGTTGCGCCCGGCCAGCGCCCAACGCAGTCCGGCCGGCGCGTGTCGGGCCAGGTATTCGGCGGTCAGGCCTCCGGTGAACCCGGTCGCTCCGAACAGCACTACGTCGTACGTTCGTTCCCCAGCCATCACCAGAGTCTGCCATCCGCGTGCGCCGATGAATGATCACGAGCAGGGCGTCAGGGCGTGAACACGGCTCGTACACAGCCGTCGGCCCGATCCCGGAACAGCGCGTACCCCTGTGGGCCGTGCTCCAACGGCAGTCGATGGGTGGCGAGGTGTTCGGTGCACAGCTCGCCGCGGGCCATCCGGTCCAGCAGCATCGGCACGTCCCGCAGGTCCGGCCGACGGGCACCGCGCAGTGTGAGCCGCCGATTGGTCAACGCGCCGAGCGGGAACGCGTCGACGAACCCGTCGGTCGCGCCGAGCACCACCACCACACCGCCCTTGCGGCAGGCGTGCACGGCCTCACGAGTCGCGTCCGGCCGGTCGGCGGATCGGCCTCCGAAACGTTCGGGCGGCGGCGTGCCGACCGCGACCACGCACACGTCCGGCCCGCGCCCACCGCTGCGGTCGCGCAACTCGGCCGCGACGTCGGTGCGGCGGTAGTCCAGCGGCTCCGCGCCGGCGTGCCGCTCGGCCATCCGCAACCGATCCTCATGCCGGTCCACCACCAGCACCCGGGCGGCACCGCGTATAACCGCCGCGCGGGCGGTCAACTGGCCCACCGCCCCGGCGCCCCAGATCGCCACCACGTCGCCGGGCCGCACCGCACCCAACTCGGCGGCCAGCCACCCGGTCGGTGCCGCGTCGGCGGCGAACAGCGCCCGGTCGTCGTCGACCGCGTCCGGCACTCCGAACGCGCCCACGTCGGCGTACGGCACCCGCACGTACTCGGCATGACCGCCCGCGAAGCCGCCCGCCGCTCGGGGCCGGCCGAAGCAGCCCGCGTCCGAGCGCCCCCAGTCCGGGTCGACGCTCGCCGGGTCGGCGTGGGCGTTGTCGCAGCAGGAGTGCAGGCCCTGGCGGCAGTACCAGCAGCCACCGCAGGCGACGCTCGCGCCGACGACCACGCGGTCGCCGGTCCGGTGCCGGCGGACCTCGGGGCCGACCTCGACCACCTCGCCCAGGAACTCGGCCCCGAGCACGTCGCCGGCCCGCAGCAGCGGATCCCGGCCGGCCAGCAGCGGCAGGTCCCCGCCGCAGGTGGCACTGCGGCGTACCCGGACGATGACGTCACGCTCGTTGCGCAGCTCCGGGTCGGGGACCTCGCGTACCGCCAGCTCGTCGGCGGCCACCCAGCACAGCGCCCTCACCCGTGGACCTCCCGACGGTCCAGCGCGGAGCGGTCCGCGCGCAGCACCTCGCCGGCCTCCACACGCTGCTTGACCTGGCGCAGCGTCCGGCGGACCAGCAGAGCGGGATCGTCGCCGACCAGGTGCGCGGCCAGCCCGGCGGGCGGAGTGGCGCCGGCCAGCGGCCGGGCGGCCAACTCGGTACCCCGGTCGCCGGGCGCAGGCCGCACCCGCACCTCGACCGCGCCGCCCAGGCGGCGCAGCGGCTCGGGCCAGCGGCCACCGGGAAGCACCTGCTCCGGCGGCCGGTCGACAGTCACGACCTCCCACCGGGCCGGCGCGGAAGGTTCGCCGTCCGCGCCGGTCCGGCCGCGCCACCGGGGTACGCGCAGCAACCGCACCGCCCCGGTCAGCGCCGCGCTGCCGAGAGCGGGTCCCGCCCGAGCCAGCCGTCCCATCGGTCCCACCCGTCCCACTCGTCCTCCCGGTTCACGTCCTCCGATCGTCGGTCGCGGTCGGGTGAAGCGTGCTCGCCCGGAAGGGGTGAACCGGCCCGCGTCGGGTAACCGCTCGCCGACCGGGGGCGGAACGTGTGGTGGGGGTGGAGCTGAGTGGCAGCACAGCAGAATCGGGTACGGGTCGAGACGGCACCGGAGCACCCGGTGGAGTCACCGCTGCTGGCGTCCCGGCTGACTCCGGCCGTGCCACCGGAGCCGGTGGTGGCCCGCCCGCGACTGCTGCGCTGGTTGGACGAGGCCGGTGCGGGCCCCGTCACCCTGGTCGCCGCCCCCGCTGGTTGGGGCAAGACCACGCTTCTCGCCACCTGGGTGCGGCTGGCCGGCGGCTCGCCCGAGGCCGAGCAGGGCGCGGTCGTGCCCGACTCCGGCCAACTGCCGGTCGTGCCCGAGGCCAGTCCGGTGTCCGCCTGGGTGTCGGTGGAGATCGGCGACGACGGCGACCGGCTCTGGGCGTACCTCGCGGCGGCGCTGCGGTCGGCGACCGGATCGGCGGAAGGCGGCCCGGTGCCCGACCGGCCGCCGCGCCCCGACCAACTGGAGTCGCTGGCGGCCACGCTCGCCGCCGCCGACCGGCCGGTGCTGCTGATCGTGGACGACCTGCACCGGGTCGCCGACCCGGCGGCGCTGACCGGCTTGGAGTTCCTGCTGCGGCACGCCGGGCAGCGGTTACGTCTGGTGATCGGGGCGCGAGCCGGGCTGCACCTGCCCCTGCACCGGCTTCGTCTCGCCGGCGAGCTGACCGAGATCGGCCCGGACGAGCTGGCGTTCACCGACGACGAAGTCGCCGACCTGCTCACCGCGCACGGCGCGGCCCTGCCGGCGGCGGCCGTGCGGAGACTGCGCGAGCGCACCGGCGGCTGGCCGGCCGCGCTGCGCATCGCCGCCCTGGCGGTACGCGGGCAACCCGACCCGGAGCGCTGGGTGGGGCAGTTCGGTGGCGACCAACCGGAGATCGCCGGTTACCTGCACGAGGAGATCCTCGCGACGCTCGACCCGGCCCAGGTGGACCTGCTGCGCCGTACCGCCCTCGTCGAAAACGTGTGCGCTGACCTGGCCGAGGCGCTGACCGGCCGTGCCGACGCCGGGCAGGCGCTGGCCGACCTGGCCGGGACCGGTGGTCTGCTGCACCGGGAGGACACCCGCCCGCCCTGGTACCGCTGCGACCCCCTGCTCGCCGATCTGCTCCGTGCCGACCTGGCCCGGCTGCCCGGCGACGAGCTGCGCGAACTGCACGTACGGGCGGCCGACTGGTACGCGGGCGACGGCCGGCCCGCCGACGGTTTGCGGCACGCGCTCGCCGCCGGCCGGTGGGACCTGGCCGGCGACCTGTTCGTCGCGCACTGGCCGGAGCTGACCCGGTACGACCGCGACCCGGTGCACGCCCCGGCACCCGGGCCCCCGCCGACGCCTGTGATCCGCGCCGACCCTGAGGTGGCGTTGGCGTACGCCGCTGAGCGCGCGTACACCGGCGACCTTCCGGCCGCCACCAGCTACCTACGTGCCGCCGCCGGGCACGCGGCGGGCCTGCCGGTGCCGCGCCGGGACCGGTTCCTGCGGTTGGTCACCGCGCTGGAGTTGACCGTGGCCCGGCTCGCCGACGACTCGACGGAGGTCCGGGCCGCCGCTGCCCGGCTGCTGCGGACCCGCCCGGCGGGGGCCACGCCGACGCGACTGCCGGACTCCGCGCCACCGGGGGTGGCCAGTTCCGCTCCAACGGCCGGTGGCGGTGGCGCCGCCGATGACGCGGACCTGCGGGCGTTCGCCGGCACCGCGCTGGGGCTTGTCGAGTTGGCTGACGGCGCGCTGCCGGCCGCCCGGTTCGTCCGCGCCCGGGCGGCGGCTCGGGAGGCTGGCCGGCCGCGTACGGAGCTGGTCGGTGCCAGCCGCGCCGCCCTGCTGCTCGCCGTGCGCGGTGAGCTGCGGGCAGCTGAGCAGGCAGCCCGGGACGCGCTGGGCATGCCGCCCTGTCGGGGCTGGTCCTGTCGGCTCGACTGCGCCTACGCGTACCTGGCCCTGGCCCTGGTGGCGCTGCTGCGTGACCAGCCCGAGGAGGCTTCGGCGAACCTCGCCCTCGCCGGCCCGGCACTCGGTGTCGGCGGCGGCTGGGTCGGCAGCTCGGAGCCGGATACCGGCGACGGTTGTCTTGCCGCTGCCTCCGCTGAGCCGGTGGCGATGGCGGTGGCGGCACTGTGCCGGGCGCAGCTGCACCGCGACTCCGGCGATCCAGCGGCCGGCCAACGACTGCTTGTCCGGGCACGGGAGGCGCTGGTCGACCGGCCGTCCGCCGCCGAGCTGACCGGCCTGCTGCGGGCCGCCGAGGCCGGACTGCGTGCTGAGCGGAGCGACCTGGATGCCGCCCGCGAGCTGCTCGGCGACACCGCCGTCGACGGGACCGACCCGGCGCTGGCGGTGGCGCTGGCGAAGGTGGAGATGCTGGCTGGCGACGCCGCCGCCGCCGGGCGAACCCTGCCGGGGTGGCAGACACCAGCGGCCGGCGCCTGGCCCCTCCCGGTACGCCTCGACGCGGGCCTGCTCGACGCGGTGCTGGCCGAGCGGGCCGGGGATGGTCGTCGGGCAGGTCGGATCCTGGAGCAGGTGCTGGATCTGGCCGGCCCGCAGGGCTGCCGGAGGGCCTTCACCCGCGCGGAACCGGCGGTCCGGGATCTGCTGGCCGCGCACCTGGACACGGGCACCGCACACTTCGCGCTGGTCAGTGACCTGGTGCGGGGGGCCGGGAAGAGCACCATCCGGCCCGCCGCCGAGCCGAGGGGCACGCTCGACGAGCCGCTCACCGAGCGGGAGCTGACCATCCTGCGCTACCTGCAGAGCATCCTGTCCAACGTGGAGATCGCCAGTGAGCTGTCCGTCTCGGTCAACACGGTGAAGACCCACGTCCGCAACATCTACCGCAAACTCGACGCGACCCGCCGGCGCGAGGCGGTCCGGCGGGCGCGCGAGTTGCGGCTGATCTGAGCAGGATGGTGGTCAGGCGTTGCTCGCGGCGTCCACGGCCGCCAGCAGGTCCGGCAGGTCGTACCCGCCTTCGTGTCGGACGCCGTTGACGAACAGGGTGGGGGTGCCGTTCACCCCGCTGCGGATGCCACCCACGAAGTCCCGGCGCACCCGGTCCGCGTGCGCTCGGCTCTCCACCTCGGTGTTCAACTCGTCCGGCGGCAGTCCGACCTGCTCGACGCCGAGCGAGAGGTGCACCGGGTCGAGCTGGTCCTGGTGCTCGTAGAGCCAGTCGTGCATCTCCCAGAACCGGCCCCGGACCGCGGCGGCCTCGGCCGTCTCGGCGGCGCGTTCCGCGTACGGGTGCACGTTGGCGATCGGGAAGTAGCGGTAGACCAGCCGAACGCTGTCGGCCCTCTGCCGCAGCACCTCGTGCAGGTTCGGGTACGCGGCACCGCAGAATTGGCACTGGAAGTCGCCGTACTCGACGATGGTCACCGTCGCGTCGGCCGGCCCTCGGATGTGGTCCTCGGTCGTCACCGGGTCCCGAAGTCGGGCGGTGACCTGCAGTGGCGTGGTCATCCGGCCATCACCTTCCGATCGGCGGCGAGTTGGTCCAGCGCGTCGAAGATGCCGTCCGCGCCCGGGTTGACGTCGGGCGGAGAGCGATAACTCCAAGTCACCTTGCCCGCCGGGTCGAGCACCACAAGTGCGCGGTCCGCCTCACCCTGCGCGTTGTACGCGCCATATTGGCGGGCTACCTCGCCCTTTGGCTCGAAGTCGGCCAGCAGCGGGAACTCGATGCCCCGGCTCTCCGCGAATGCCCGGTGTGACCAGATGCTGTCCACCGAGATGCCGAGCACCACCGCCTTGTACTGCGCGAAGACGGGTGCGGCCGACTGGTAGAGCGACATCTGGTCACCGCAGACCGGGCTCCAGTCGGCGGGATAGAAGGCGAGCACGATCGGCCGGCCACGGAACTGCTCGGGCCCAATCGGGCCCCCGTCCGGGGTGGCCGGCAGGGTGAAGCCGGGGGCGGGGCGCCCCGGTTGGATCAGCCCGTTCGGATCACTCATGCCCCCAGCCTGCTCCCGGGGTGGGTGAGGTCGGCTCACCCGCCCCGGGTGGTTCCGCGCTCGCGCGGCGCTCGGTCAGCGCAGCACCGGGGCGACCGCGATGTGGTTCTGCACTTCCCGGATGCCGGGTGCGGACCAGGCCACCTGCTCCACCTCGGCCCGCTCGGGCATCGAGTGCACCAGACCGGCGAGTATTGCGGTGTCGCCGTGCACCCGGACGCTGATCCGTTCGGCCTCGGTCGCTCCGGCCCGGGCGAGGGCGTTGACGATCCGATTGGCCAGGTTCTGGCCGTCCGGTACGGCGACCGGCCGGACGGTGACGCCGTTACTCACCCCGCGTACGCCGGTGAGCCGCCCGACCGCCCGTTCGGCGGCTTGGCGCTGGTATTCCCACTCGACCTCGCCGTGCAGCGTCACCCAGCCGGCCGAGACGGTGACCTGGAGCTTCTCGATGGGCACGAACGCGTCCCATTCCAGCGTGTGGCTGGCCGCGGCGGCCAGGTCGGGATCGGCGCGTTCAGCACTGCTGTCCAATTGCACGGCCAGGTCGTTGGCGACCGCCCGGACCCGGGCGACGCGATGGGCGGCCCGTTCGGCGGCCCATTTCTTGGCGTAGCTGTCCACCCGGCCGGTCAACGCGACGACGCCCTCGGCGACCGTCACGCCGATCTCGTGTGGCTGCACCCGGGGTTCCCAGGTCAGCTCGTCGAGTACGGCGGACTGGATGTCCTGGTCGGTGCGGCCGATCTCCGCGATCGCCATCTGGCCCTCCTCCGCTGCATGAGTGGCGGCTCCGGTGGCGGCTGCGGTCGGAGGTCCGCCGGGGTCCGAGCCTGCCGTCGCCGTGGGTGAAGCGTCCTCACCCCAAGGGGGTGACGGCACCATCGGGCACCTTCTCCAGGGGCGCGAACATCGATGGTGGGAGCGCTTCCAAAGCGAGCGGATTTCGGTTACGGTAATCGCATTCCTCGATTGCGGGAGCCGTCGCGTCGGGTGGGTGGGAGTCAGGGCAACTCCGCTCGTCCCCGTCGTCGTGCCCGTCCCCCGGGCCACGGCGGCACCGTTCGGGTCGACCCCGTCCCCCGGGGCTTCGCCCGAGAGGGGCCACACCACCGATCCCCAGAAGTCTCGCCAGCGCGGTCGTGACCGTGCCGGCCGCAGCCACCGCCGTCCTGGTGGTCCCGCTCACCGTGCCCCGGGGCAGCACCACCCGAGCACCGGTCCGCCGGGCCGCCTGAGGGGTCCGGCACCCGGCGGACCGGCCCCTGTCCCAACCAGCGTGTCAACCATGGAGACTCGCCACTTTCGTCCACCAGCACAAGTCCATGCTCGACCCAGAGGGCGTTCGCGCGAAGAGGACGGGCCCCGCTCGACCGTGGTCGAGCGGAGCCCGGGGGATGCTGCTGGGTTCGGTCGTTCAGACCGCGGGGGAGTTGGGGCGGTCGACGTCGACGAACTCCATGTCGTCGACGGTGTGGTCGTCCCGGCTGCCCGCGGCCCGTGCGGCGGAGCCGACGGCCCAGCCGACTGCGGCGCCGACCAGTGCGGCGCCGATCAGCAGGGTCCAGGGCAGTGCCGGCTGCCGGCCGGCGAGCGCGTCGAAGGCGAGCGCGGCGCGGCGCCGAGCCTCGTCGGCGGCGGAGCCCACCAGGTCGCCCGCCTCGTCGGCGAGGCCAGTGCTGTTGCGGCGGGCCGAGCGGGCGGTGTCCCGCACACTGTCTCCGGCGGAGCTGACGGCGGAGAGCAGGTGCTCCCAGGCATGGTCCGCGATCCGCTCCGGCTTGCTGCGGCGGTCCAGCAGGTTGGTTCCAAACATCGTGGTTACCTCCTTGGGTGCCGAAGCCGCCGGCCACTTCGGACTTCGGCCTCTGTTCGGCGCGTCACGGTTCGCCTACCCCGCCAGTGCCCAGGGCCGCCCGGGCGCAAACCCGGCCGGCTGCGGTCCACCGCCGGGAAGTCAGCGCACCACAACCACGGCGACGCTGCGGGCGAAGTCATCGTCATCGTCATCGTCGTCTCCACCGCCGAAACCGCAGGCCAGTACGAGGGCGAGCAGAAGGCCGACGCCGGCCAGCCCGGCAAGTCGCTTGATCATCGATGATCCTCTCCGTAACGGTGGGTGTACCGACCCGATGCTAGGTGGCGTCGGCAACCGTGAACACGGGTCCGACCGGGTGTCCGCAGGCGACACGCCGGTGGCACGGGGAGGCGTCGGTCATGGGCCGGTTGTCGGGCGCGTCGGGCCCGGACGGCTACCCTGGTCCGGCGGCGCGTCGGTCACGACCGAAGCGTCGAGGGTCGGATAACGAAAAGTCTTGAGTAATCAGATACTCAAAAGTGCGTATATGGGCGGCTTTGTGGGTCTGGATCCGCGAATTGCTCATCCCGAGGGGTGGCGACCGAGGCCGTCAGAGGAATACTCTCGGTCGCGGCCCGCGTACTGATGAGGCGCCCGGGGGACGGGCGGGTGGAGGTGCTCGCGTGAGCCTGTCGATCGTGAAGTCGGTTCTGTCTGGTGGTGTCGTGGAGATCGCCCCGCGGGGCGAGATCGACGTCGACACAGCGTACGAGGTGCGTGAGGCGATTGCGGAGGTGCTGGCCAAGGGTCGGCCGCTCCGCATCGAGCTCAACATGAGGTTGGTCACCTTCATCGACTCTGTCGGCATCAGCGCCATGGTTGCCGGCTTCCAGACGGCCGAGGTCAGCGACGTCAAGCTGGTGGTCACCGAGCCGAGCCGGTTCGTGCACCGGCAGCTCTGGGTGACCGGCCTGCTCGGCCTGTTCGGTGCCCCGGAGCCCTACTTCGCCGGCAACGCCACCCGCGAAGTGCTTCCCGGCGCCTGAGCGCACCAGGCATCCCCGTCAGGGCTGGTCGTCCAGTCCGGTCAGGTCGGTGTCCGTCGCCTCGGTGACCGCCCGGATGGCCGTCACCGAGGCATACCCGGCGGCCAGCAGCGCCACGTCCGTGCCGGGCTGGGCGGCCTGCCCCGGCTCCTCCAGCGAGGTCCGCACGTAGCCGTGGCCGGACTCCGCCACCGTCATCTGCACCTGACCGAAGCTGGCCAGCGTGCCTCGTCGCACCCCGAGCAGCCGCCCGTGTGGCAGGTCCGGTGCGTTCACGTTGAGCACGCTCTCCATCGGCGCGGAGGTCAACCGGGGGAGCAGGTCCAGGGCGACTCGTGCGGCGGTGCTCCAGTGCCGCTCGGCGTCGCGTACCCGGGCGGCGGCGTCCACCGCGGCACCACCGCTCGCGGCCGTCGCCTCACCTGCGGAGAGCACGTCGAGTGAGACCGCCATCGCCCGGCAGCCGTTCGTGGCGGCGGTGAACGCGGCACCCACCGTCCCGGAGTGCAGTACGGCCCGGCCGGCGTTGGCGCCACGGTTGATACCGGACAACACCACCGACGGCGGTGGGCCGAACGCGCCGTGCAGGGCGATCAGCGTGATGAAGCCGGGGGAACCAGCGACTCCGTACGCCGGCACGCCCGCCAGGTCCGGCAGCGGGTGGTCGTTCACGACGACCCGCCCGTCCCGCTCCACGGCGCTCATCGCGGCGCTGGTGCCGCTCGCCTCCTCCAGCGGCGCCGCGACCACCACGTCCAGGCCCCGCTGCCTCGCGGCCCAGGCCAGCGCCTGGATGCCGGGAGCGGCGATCCCGTCGTCGTTGGTGATCAGCACTCGCAGCGTCATCGCTCGACCACCCGGTCGGCCAGCTCGTCCGGGGTGGTCCGCTCCTGCGGCCGGCTGTCCGCCGGCACCAGCCGGACCCGGTCGACCAGGCCGGTGATCGAGTCCAACCGCCCGGTGCCCAGGCCGTGTCGGGTCACGTTCATCGCGCCGGCGGCAGCCCCGGTCCGGATGGCCGTCCGGATGTCCCCGCCTCTGGCCACGACGGCTGCCACCCCGGCGGTCATCGAGTCGCCCGCGCCGCGCGGGTCGGCGGCCTCCAGCCGGGGCATCTCGACCTCGAACAGCTCCCCGTCGATGAGCGCCAGCGCCGGCTGGTCGGCCCGGCTCACCACCACTGTCTCGGCGCCGGCGGCGTGCAGCTCGTACATGGCCCGGGTCAGCTCCAGGCTGTCGTCGCTGCGGGCACGGCCGTCGCGGATCAGCTCCTCGTGGCTCACCTTGAGGAAGAACACGCCGCTCTCCAGCACCGAGCCGAGGTGATCGCCGGAAAGGTCGACCACCACCCGGCCACCGTTGGCACCGAGGTCGGCGGCGAAGCGTCGGTACAGGTCCGCCGGGACGAGCCACGGCTCGTTCGGCCCACTGAGTACGCTCACCGCGGCCCGTAGGCCCTCGCCGAGAGCCAGGTTGTACAACTCGTCGAGTTCGTGCCGGCTCAGCGGCTGCCCGGGCACGTCGGCGATCTCCTGCCGGGAGCCGTCCCGGCGGTCGTGCACGTACCCGCCGCTGCCGGAGTCACGGACCACCACTTTGAGGTCCACGCCCTCGCTGATCAGCAGCGGCTCCAACACCTGGCCGATCTCTCCACCGAGGGCGGCGCAGAGCACCACGTCGACACCGAGCGACATCACCATCCGGGCCTGCCAGACACCCTGCCCGCCGGGGTGCAGGTGCAGCTCGGGGTGCTCGTTCGGCTGGTCCACGGTCACCGTGAGCTGCGGGGTGGGCGCGAAGACCATCACGTGCCCGCTCACCGGTCGTCACCGTTCACGATGTCGCGCTCCAACACGTCGGGTGATTTGTCACTAACCGACCCTAATGGGGCAGGTGGGGGCACGGCATCCCATCGGCCGGGGTTCGTCGTCGCATTGGCAGCCGTCGGGCGTTGCCAGCCAGACATCGGTACGGGACGATCGTGCGACCAACTGCGGCGGGAGACGGTGTGCTCAGCAGCGATACCTTCAGTTACACCGTCCAGGCCCGGTGTTCGCCGGCCGAGGCGGCGGCGATGCTCAGTGACCTGACCCGACAGGGTGAGTTGCACCCACTGATTGTTCGGGTCCGCCGACTGCCGCCCCGACCTGGTGCCCTGGCCAGTTACACGATCAACGACCGGCTGGCGGCCGGCCCGCTACGCTTCCGGACTACCTACCACGCCGACGTGCTGATCAGCGAGGACGACGAGATCGTCGTGGTGGCCCGCCAGTGGCCGGCCACCACGGTGCGCAACCACACCCGACTGCGCGCCGAGCCGGACGGCCTGGTCCGGATCGACGTCGACATCACCCTGACCGCGCCGACCCTCCTGTTTCGGTACGCGTTCCGCCAGGCCCGGGCCGCCCACCTCGCCCTGGCCACCCGGCTCGGCGCGGCCCTGGACCGCACCGGCGGCAGCCTGCCCCCTGCCTGACCGCACCCCGCACCCCGCCGCGCCCAAGATCGTGCTCGATCGTGGATGTCAACACCGTTGCGTTAGCGATCGGTTGCTGGGCGAAAGGGGCACGGTGGACTCCCGACACCCAGGTCCGTCACTCCAGAAACGCCCCGCCAGCGCCGATCTTGCAGTTTCGGTCGCCGATATGCGCGGAATGCTTGCTTATGTCGCGACAGTAAACGCAAGATCGCGAAGGAAGGGCCGCCCGTCCTCGTCGATCATGGAGTTGTGGTGCCTGGTTTAGTGCGGTTCGGGCACTTTGCCACCCACCACAACTCCATGATCGACGGGACAGTGCGGGGTTGACGAACTGTTGTCGTGGATGTAGTGGCCTGTGGGCGGCAGGAGGCCACTACATCGTGGTTGCAGCGCGATCACGGCTCACGAGGTTGGGTCGCGCGGCGGGACGCCGTCCCCAGGGCTTGTAGGTGGACAACACCGTCGCAATGATCATCAAGCTGGTCGACACCGCGGGTGCGATCACCAGGTCGGCGCGATCGCGTGCGGGCAGGGCGGCGCCCATCGCACCGGCGTGCCGCAGATTCGGGGTGAGCAGGAACAGCACCAGCCCGACCATGACCGTGGTGAGCACGAGCTTGACCAGCACCCAGCGGTAGCGCAGCAGGCCCCACGGGGTAAGTAGCGCGCTGGCGACACCGATCAGCCAGACCAGGACGCTCAGTGGCGCGAACAGCACGGTGCCGACCAGCGAGGTGACCGGGTAGACCACCGCCGGGTCGGCGCCACGCTGCACGGCGATGCCCAGGGTGAGCAGCACCAGGTCGGCGCCGAGCCAGCCGAGCGAGGTGACCAGATGCAGGGTGAGCAGCCCCTTGCGGGCGGTGGGTGGGATCCGAGGCATACCGCGATGCTGCCCGCCGACACCGGCCGGGTCGTCCGACCGCCAGCGACATCAGGGGTACGCCTGGCGACGTAGCCAGTGCCGACCAGGCCGGTGCGGCGGTACCGCCGCACGTCCATGGTCGACACCAGATTGCCGATGTCGGGGTATCCCGTCGCCCGGATACCCCGACATCGGCGAGGTGGAGTGGATCATCCCCGGCCGGTCTGGCCTGGAGACCTACTCGCCTCGGATGGATCAGTAGACCGACAGGTGTACGTGGTTGGTGTGGGCGCTGGACGGGTCACTTCCCGCTCCGCTGTACGACTTCCACCCGCTGCTGGGCAGCCAGATCTGCCTGTACCAGATCACGTACAGGACGGCGAGCCGGTCGGCGTTGCGGATGAAGTACGCGGCCAGGTTGTTGCCGTACGTCTTGTCGCCGCCGGTGGCGTTCCCGCCGAAGCCGTTCTTCTGCGCGGCGAAGTCGCAGGCCCGGCCCTTCGGGTGTTCACCGGAGCCGCTCGGGCGGTGACAGGAGACGTACCGGGTGAAGCCAGCGGCCTTGGCCTGGTTGAGGGCGTGCAGGGTGCGCGGGGTGACGCAGCCGTTGGCGGGCGTGGGGTCGTTGATGCTGCACCTCTCCGACGGCCAGGAGCCATCGGAGTTGCGCGGCGCGGGTTCCGCGTTGGCGGTCGAGGTGCCCCGGTTGGAGCCGGTGTCGGCGGTGGTCTGCGGCTGGGGCGTGTTGGCCACGGTCAGGGCCCGTTCGGCCTGCTCCTTGCGCTTGGCCATCACCGCGACCTGCTTGCGCTGCTCGGTGACCTCGCCGTTCAGAGCGAGCTGGGTGCGATTGGCCTGGTCCTTGCTGGCGAGCAGGTCGCGCAGCACCTTGTCCTCGTTGGCAGCCACCGCGCCCAGTGTGGCGGCCCGATCCATGAAGCCGTCGGGGGTGCCGCTGTTGATCAGCGCCGCCACCGTGCCGAGCCGGCCTGTGCGGTAGGCCACGCCGGCGATCTCGCCGACCTTGCCGTTACGGTGGGCGAGCTCGACCTCGATGGTCTTCAGCTGGGTGGTGAGCTGCTTCTGCCGCTGCACAGAGGTGTCCAGGGCGCGCTTGGCGTCCAGGTAGCCCTTGCTGGCGGCCTCGAGTTGGGCTCGCAGCGCCGGAGTGCCGCCCTCTTCGTCGGAGTCGGGTGCTGCGGCGGCCCGCAGGCCGGTCGGGGGAGCGGCCGAGGCGGTGCCGGCCGGAAGCGCGATGCTGAGGGCGAACATCGCGACGATCAGTGCCGCAAGTCGGGCGGCGGGTGGTCGTGCTGGTGCCACTGCGCATGTCCTTCCGTCAGCCGCCGACCGGGTTAGCTGACGGGTTCGGGACGGAAGATCCCTACCGCTGACGCGGATGCACCCCAGGAACGTGGTTCCCCGGTTCGCCTACGTGGGCAATTAGGCGGCGACCGCCACCGGCGCCGGGAGGGCGCCGCCTGGTGGAGGCCGGGACCGAGCCTACCGGTGCAGGTGGGACCCGTGCAGCCGATGTGACGGACGGTGCGTGCGTCATCACCGGAACTCGCCTTACCACTCGATCGAGCCGCAGGACCCCGAGGTGGCGCCGGGCTCGATCTGCAACGTCGCGTGCTCGATCCGAAAGTCGTCGTGCAGGGCCGTGCGCGCCGCGGAGAGCACCGCGCCGACTTCCGCGCCGGGCGCCATGGTCAGGTGCGCGGAGGCCACCTCCATGCCCGAGGTGAGGGTCCAGACGTGCAGGTCGTGCACCTCGACCACACCGGGGACCGCAGCGAGCCGGTCGTGCACGGCGGTCACCTGGAGGTGCTCCGGGGCGGCCTGCACCAGGATGCGGACTGCGGCGCGTGCCAGCCGCCAGGTGCGCGGCAGGATGAACACGCCGATGGCGACGGCGACCAGTGGGTCGGCCCACCACCAGTCGGTGACGGAGATGAGCAGCGCCGCGCCGATCACACCGAGTGAGCCGAGCAGGTCGCCGAGCACCTCCAGGTAGGCGCCCTGAAGGTTGATGCTCTCTCGGGCTCCGGCGCGGAGCAGGGCGAAGGCACCGACGTTCGCGAGCAGGCCGAGCACGGCCACCGCGAGCATCGGGCCGGCGATGACCTCGTGTGGGGCACCGAAGCGGCTGATCGCCTCGATCACCACGTAGACCGCGACGGCGGAGAGCAGGACGGCGTTGGCGAGTGCGGCGAGCACCTCGAGTCGGTAGAGCCCGAAGGTGCGCTGCGGGTCGCCGGTGGCCCGCCGGGTCGCGGTGATCGCGGCGAGCGCCATCCCGATGCCGAGCACGTCGGTGAACATGTGGCCGGCGTCGGAGAGCAGAGCGAGTGAGCCGGTGTGCAGGGCGGCCACCGCCTCGACCACCATCAGGGTGGCGAGCAGCCCGAACGCCGCCCAGAGTCGGCCCCTGTGCTGGTGTGCGGCATTGGCGACCGACCCGTGGTGGTGGTCATGACCTGCGCCCACGAGATCCACCTTCCGCCGCCAGTCGGGACCCGGTCAAATGTATGTTCACATCGCTATGTATGCAAGTATTCGGGTCGACGGCTCACCCGGCAGGCCAGCCGTCACAGATCAGCCGGTCGGGTCGATGGTGGTGAGTCGCTGAGTGGCCCGGGAAAGCGCCACGTACAGGGTGCGTACCCCGGCACCCGGATCCGCCCGGATCTCGCTCGGGGCGACCAGCACCACCCCGTCGTACTCCATGCCCTTGGCCTCCAGGCTGGTCACCACCTGTAGGCGCGGCGCGTCGAGCGCGTCGAGCCAGCCGGCGACCTCGTCGCGGCGGGGGACCGGCGTGATCACCCCGACGGTGCCCTCCACCTCGGCCAGCAGACCGGCGGCCGCCTCCACGGTCGCGGTCTCCAGCCCCGTCGCGGGCACCACCAGCTCGACCGGATCAACCCCGGTGGAGCGGACGGCGGTCGGCAGCGGCAGGTCAGGGTAGAGCCGGCGGATCTCCGCCGCGGCCACTGCGAAGATCTCCGCCGAGTTGCGGTAGTTGGTGGTGAGCGTGAAATCGTGTCGCTTGCGCCGGCCCAGCGCCTGGTCGCGGGCCTGATTCAGTTCTTCCGGATCGCCGGTCCACGCGGTCTGCGCGGGGTCACCCACCACCGTCCAGGAGGCAAGCCGGCCACGCCGGCCGACCATCCGCCACTGCATCGGCGACACGTCCTGTGCCTCGTCCACCACGACGTGCGCGTAATCCCGGTAGTCCTCCGGACGCTCCCGGGCCGCAGCCCGGGCAGCCCGCTGCCGTTCGCCGAGGGTGCTCAGCTCGCGTACGCCGCCAGCCAGTTGGAACGGGTCGCGCCGGGCCCGAGCCGGCTTCGCCGGCTTGCCGAGCAGCGCGTCCAACTCGTCCAACAGCGCCACGTCGGCGATGGTCAGCCCGTCGGTGTCCAAGCTCCGGTACGCGGCGCTGAGCAGCCGGATCTCCGCGCCGGAGAGGATCCCGCTCGCATAGCGGCGCAGGCGGTCCGGCTGGGCCAGCCAGCCGAGCACGTGCCGAGGGTGCAACCGAGGCCACCACGCCTTGAGAAACTCCCGGAACTCGGCCCGCTCGGCGATCTCGCCCTCGAAGGTCCGCTGCTCCGGCAGCCTGATGCCCACTTCGCGGGCCTGTGCCCAGAGCGCGGCGAACACCCCGTCGAAGCCGGCCCGGCGCACCTCGTTGCGCCGGGCGCCCCGGTGCAGCGCGCGGTCCCGGATCCGGTCCAATTCGGCCCGCTCCAGTCGCAGCAGCGTGCCCCGGTAGAGCAGCCGCAGCTCACCCGGGCCGCCCGGCACCGCGTCGCGGGCCGCCCGCTCCAGCACGCGGCGCATCCGCAGTGAGCCCTTCACCGCCGCGACCTCGGGCGGGTCGGGTCGGGTGGCGGTCATCCCCGGGAAGAGAGTGCCCAGCGAGTGCAGGGTCGCGGTGTCCTCACCGAGCGACGGCAGCACCGAGGCGATGTACTCGACGAAGACCGACGAAGGGCCGACCACCAGGATGCCGCCGCCCGCGTACCGGCTGCGGTCGGAATAGAGCAGGAACGCCGCCCGGTGCAGGGCGACCGCGGTCTTGCCGGTGCCCGGGCCACCCGCGACGATCGTCACGCCGGAGCTGGGCGAGCGGATCGCCTCGTCCTGCTCCTGCTGGATGGTAGCCACGATGTCCCGCATGCCCCGGCCGGTGGCCTTGGACAGGGTGGCCAGCAACGCACCGTCACCGACGACAGTCATCCCCTCCGGGGCGGCGGTCGGGTCCAGCAGGTCGTCCTCGATCCGGGTGACCCGCTCGGCGCGGGACTGGATCGTGCGGCGACGCACCACGTCCAGCGGCTGCGCCGGAGTCGCCTGGTAGAAGGCGGCGGCGGCCGGCGCCCGCCAGTCGACGACCAGCGTGGTGGCGTCCTCGTCCCGGATGCCGAGTCGCCCGACGTGCAGCACCTGACGGTCGCGCAGGTCCAGCCGGCCGAAGACCAGCCCCTCGTACTCGGCGTCCAGGGTGTGCCGCCGCTGCGCCGCGTGGAAGACCATCGCGTCACGCTCGACCAGCGCACCGAACGTGCCCACGCGGGCCATCCGGTAGCCGTCGCGCTCGGCGCGGACCGCCGAGCGCCGCAGTTCAGCCAGTCGTGCGTACACCCGGTCGAGGTGTCGTTGCTCGACGGCAATCTCCTGCTCCAGGCCGGTCTGGTCGGTCAACGCACGCTCCTTCGAAGGTCGCCGGCAGGCGGCGGGAACCGCGCGGGCCAACCGCAGAAGGGTACGGCCCCGGGCCCGGCCCGCCGCGCCCGAGGTGCGGGAACGCGGTCAGGCACCCGTCCCAGCAGGGGTCACGCCGCGGATGCGGGGCGGTGATTCGGCGAGCACCTGGCGCAGGACGCCGGTGAGCGCGGCGTTGACCACGTCCGGCCGCTCCATCATCAGCATGTGCCCGGCACCCGGGCAGACGGTTAACTCGGTGGCCGGCAGGGCCCCGGCGATCGACTCGGCGCACGGCGGTGGAGTCAGCCGGTCCCGGTCGCCGACCAGGGCGGCAGCCGGCAGGTGAGCCAACGCGGCGAGGGTGTCCAGCCGGTGCTGAGTGCCGATGGACGCCCGGAACCCGCCGATAGACCGCAGCGAGGCACGGGCCACCGCCGACGTCACCAGGCGGATGTCGGCCGGCTCGCAGCGGTCACCGAAGAGCATCCACCGAATGCTCGGTTGCAGCGCGTTCAGCAGTGCCCGGGGCGCCCGCCACGAGCCGCAGCGGGCCAGCACGCCCGCACCTGTCGTCTCGGCCAGCCGGATCAGCCGGGCGATCCGCGGCGACAGCCCATAGACGGTGTGCGTGTGCCCCTCGGCGGTGGTCGAGACGAAGACCAGCCCGGCCGTACGGGCGGCGAAGTGCGCCCGGTGGCGGTGGGCGTACTCCATGATCGTCATGCCGCCCATCGAGTGCCCGACCAGGACGACCGGCCCGGTCGGCGCCACCGCGTCGATCAACGCGGCCAGGTCGTCGCCGAGTTGGGCCAGGGTGGCCGTGGGCAGCGCCATGCAACTGGACCGGCCATGCCCCCGCGCGTCGTAGGTGACCACCCGCACCGCCCCGCCGAGCGGTGCCGTGGTGAGCGCGTCGACCTGCCGGTGCCAGGCGCGCCCATCCAGCGTCCAGCCATGCAACAGGATGGCGGTGACCGGGGCGTCCGTCGGCCCCGCCGCCTCGACGTTGAGCCGTACGCCGTCCGGCAGACCGACCTCGAACCGCTCCGGCATCGCCACCTCCCAGGGCCGCCCGGCACCACCAGTACCGGGGTACCCGGTGGTAACACCGGCTACCCGCCATGACGCCACGCCAATCGCCCCGTGGCTAACATTCCCGACCTCACCCGTGGTCGCCGGCGGCGGGCCAAGCTGTACGGCATGGGGTCGTCGGGTGCGCCCATGGGCGAGACGTCGGGGCAGGGGCGGCAGGCTGGCGGGACGCCCCGCGCCGCGCTGGCTGACCTGCTCGCCGGTAATCGGCGGTTCGTCAGCGGCCAGCCGGTGCACGGGCACGACGTCACGGCGGCCGCGGCTGCCGCCTCCGGCGACCAGCAGCCGTACGCGGTAGTGCTCGGCTGCATCGACTCGCGGGTGCCGTTGGAGGCGATCTTCGACCAGACCTTCGGCGCGATCTGCGTGATCCGTACCGGTGGGCACGTGCTCGATCGCGCGGTGTGCGGGTCGATCGAGTACGTGGTCGGCCAACTCGGCGTACCGCTGGTGATGGTCCTCGGTCACGAGCGGTGCGGCGCGGTGGGTGCCACGGTGGACGCGCTGCGCACCGGGGAGCGCCCCGGGGGCTCGCTGGCGCACCTGGTCGACGAGATCGCCCCGGCGGTGACCGAGGCGGGGCTCGGCGACCCGGCGGTGCTGCCGCTCGCGATCCGCCGGCACGTCCGGCGCACCGTGCACACCCTGCGCGAGGATGACCTGCTGGCCGGGCCGGTCGCCGCCGGTCGGGTGGCCGTGGTCGGCGGCCTCTACGACCTGGCCACCGGAGAGGTCGCGCTGCTCGATGCGGGCTGAGCCTGCCTGCTCTGCTCGCTGTGGGCGGAACCTGCCGGGACGCGAAACCGCCCGCCGGGAACTCCCGGCGGGCGGTTTCGATGATGCGGTGGGAAAGAGGCTCAGCCCTCGAAGACGCCGGCCGCGACCAGGCGCTTCTCGGTGGCCTCCCAGCCGTCACCCGGGTGGGTGGCAGCCAGGTTGTTGATCTCGGCGCGGATCTTTGCGGCGTGGCCGGCGGCGGCCAGCACGCGGATCTCCTCGACGAAGGCGTCGGAGTCCGTGCGCAGGTGCGCGGTCTTGCCGTTGGTCAGGTTCCGCACGTAGGCGTGCTTGCCGCCGTTGAGCGGGATGAGGTACTTGAACTCGCCCAGCACGCTGAGGGCGCCACCCTGGCCAGCCTGGCCGGCCCGGACGGACGCGCGCGCGGTCTTAGAGGTGTTGCTCGCCACGGAGGTACTCCTTGCAAGACGTACGGGAGGACTGGACGTCCGGGGGCTGTGTGCGGGCCACACTGCGCTCGGCCCGCGAAGGTGTAACGCGGCATAAGCCGCCGGTGGAACTGTACAGGACCACGACATCATGCTGGTCGTCGCGGTGTCCTGAGAGGCAACGGCGGCCACCCGTCCGGCTATTCCAGCCGGCGTTTTTTCCGATTCCCTGGCGCACCACGCGCCACACGAGTCATCATGTGTTGCAGCAGCCACCTGGGTGGACGAGGTCGTAGGGGAAGACGCACCTCGCTCTCCGGGAGGTCACCGTGCCAACGCGTGGCGTCGTATACGTCCACTCGACCCCACTCGCCGTGTGCTCGCACGTCGAGTGGGCGATCGCGCGCGTCCTAGCCGCGCCGGTCAACCTGCAGTGGACGGCTCAGCCCGTCGACCCCGGCGCACGCCGGGCCGAGTGCGGGTGGACCGGTCGTCCGGGGACGGGCGCCGAGCTGGCTGCTGCCTTACGGCAGTGGCCCATGATCCGTTTCGAGGTCACCGAGGAGCCGAGTCCCGGCGCCGACGGTGAGCGTTTCATGTACGTGCCGGCCCGTGGTCTGTTCCGGGCCACCGTCGGCGTGGCTGGCGACATCCAGCTCGGCGAAGACCGGCTGCGGGCGTTGATGGCCGCCTCCCGGGCACCAGAGGCGCTGGCGCATGCCTTGGACAAGGCGCTCGGCACCGCGTGGGACGCTGACCTTGAGCCCTACCGGTACGCCGGCGACGGTGCCCCGGTGACCTTGCTCACCCGGGTCGGTTGACCCGGAGGCGTGCGAGTCGGGCCACCTGCACGCATGCCGTCGTTGGGGGGTGTCCGGGCGGTAAGGTCAAGTTGCCCCGATAAGGGGGAACTGGTGGGATAGGCGGCGTGTCGAATCGCCCGTGGCGCGCCCGTGTCGGTGTCGCCGCCCTGACCGTCCTGCTCGTCTCCAGCTGCTCGGGTACCGCGGACCGCCCGGCCCCGACGCCCGCTCCGACCGGCACCTCCGTCGGCCCGAGCGCCCCCGCGACGCCACCGGCGGACGACCCCGCCGCCCGTGCCGCGGCGCTGGTGGCCACGCTGTCCGACGAAGACCTGGTCGGCCAGGTGCTGATGCCGTACGCCTACGGCGACTCGGCGACGAAGGTCTCAGCCGGCTCAGCGGCCGGTAACCAGGCGCTGGCCGGCGTCGACACTCCCGCCGACATGATCGCCAAGTACCGACTGGGCGGCCTGATCCTGGTCGGCTTCAGCGCCGACGACCCGACCAAGGGCAACCAGGAGACCACGAACGTCGACAATCCGAAGCAGGTGCACGAGCTCACCACCGGGCTGCGGGCCGCCGCCGGTCGGCTCGCCGCCGGCTCCGCGCCACTGCTGATCGGCACCGACCAGGAGTACGGCGTCGTCACCCGGGTGACCGACGGGGTCACCGTGCTGCCCAGCGCCCTCGCGGCGGGCGCCGCCGGCGACCCGAAGCTCACCGAGGCCGCCTGGCGCGCCGCCGGCACCGAGTTGGCCGCGATGGGAATCAACGTCGACTTCGCCCCGGTGGCCGACGTGCTGGCCACCCGCAGCACCGTGATCGGCTCCCGTTCGTACGGCGCCGACCCGAAGCAGGCCGCCGCGCAGGTGGGCGGTGCCGTCCGTGGTCTGCAGGCGGTGGGAGTGGCTGCCACCCTCAAGCACTTCCCCGGGCACGGCCACAGCGCCGACGACTCGCACCAGGATCTGCCGGTGCTCACCCAGTCCGCCGCGGAGTTGCAGAGCGGTGCCTGGCCGCCGTTCACCGCAGGGATGGACGCCGGAGCGATGGCGGTGATGTCCGGTCACCTGGACGCGCGCGCGATCGACCCGGGAACCCCGGCGACCTTCTCGCACAAGCTGCTCACCGACGTGCTGCGCGGCCAGCTCGGCTTCAAGGGCGTGGTGATCACCGACGGGATGAACATGCCGCCCGCGAAGCGCTGGGCTCCCGGCGAGGCGGCGGTCCGGGCGCTGAACGCCGGCAACGATCTCATCCTGATGACCCCGAACGTCGGTCAGGCGTACGACGGGCTGCTCGCCGCGCTGCGCGGCGGGTCACTGCCCCGGGCCCGGCTGGTCGAGGCGGTCACCCGGGTGCTGACCATGAAGTTCCGGCTCGCGGAGCTTCCCACCCCGCAGATGTCCACGCTCAACACCCCGGCTCACCGCGCGGCGGCCGACGCGCTGGCTGCCGCCGCCGTCACCGTGCTGCGGGGCACCTGCGGGGGCGCGGTACGCGGGCCGATCACCGTCACCTCCTCCGGTGGTCGGGATGGCACCCGGGCCACGCTCACCGCCGCACTGACCGCCGCCGGGGTGCAGGTCAAGGCCAGTGGTGGCACGATCGTGCACCTGGTGGGCTACGGCGACGGGGCCAGTGACCTGCGCGCCGACGCTGCGCTCACGGTCGCCATGGACACCCCGTACGTGCTGGCTGACGCGAAGTCCCCGACGCTGCTCGCCACCTACTCCTCCAGCCGGGCGTCGATGACCGCACTGGCCGCCGTGCTGGCCGGCAAGGCTCGCCCGGGCGGTCGGTCCCCGGTGGCCGTGCCCGGCCTGCCGGCCACCACCTGCACGAACTGACCGGTCGCCGCGGACGGGTCAGCACCCGCCCTCGGCCGTCGGCCGGTCGCTGGCATCCCCGCCGGTCGGCTCCGGGTGGCGAGGCAGGTCGTCCGTGCCCGGCCGGGTGGGCGGTCGACGTGTTGCCGGTGGGCGCAACAGCCGCAGCGGCGTACCGCCGACCGTGGCCGGCGACATCGGCGGCGGGTCGGCGCTGGCCACCGTGCGGGCGAGCAGCGCGGCCAGCCCGGCCCGGGTGGCGACGACCAGCAGGCGATCGGTGCGTACCAGGGGCCGCCGTTGCGGCAGAGACCAGATGGTCTGCCCAGCACGCCCGGTCCGCATCGCGATCACCCGGGCTTCGCGCGGCCGGCTGACCTGCGGGCAGGAGCGGCCTTCAAGGTCGGAGCCGGCACCAACCGGCAACTCGGCGACCAGCAGGACCCGCCGCCCCACCGAGATCGTGTCGATCACCTCTCGGCCCATCATGGCCGCGGCGAACGCCGGTGCGGCCAGGTACGAGACGCTTCGTGAGTGGTTGATCCCGAAGGCGCGTTGCACCCGAGACGCGAACCCCTCGTCGAACAGCCGCAGCACCACCCGCAGCGGGGCGGCCACCCCACCATTGGCTGCCCTGTGCGGCGAACGACCGAGCAGTGCGGTCTCCAGGTTGGTCACGTCGTCGGCGCAGAGCACCACCAGCGCCCGGCAGGTCGAGACGGACGCCGCCCGCAACGTCTCCGGGCTGGTCGCGTCCCCGATCAGGAACGGCACGCCCAGTTCGCGGGCTACCGCCACTCCACGAGCGGTCGGTGCCCGATCCACCGCCACCACGGTCACACCGAACGAGTGCAGCTCCTGCACCACCCGGGTGCCGACGTTGCCCAGCCCGACCACGATCACGTGGTCGTCGAGCGGGTCGGTGAGCCGACCGGCCGCGACCGCCAGCCGGGCCCGTACCACCGAATCGACCACCAGCGCCGTCACCGTGGGGACCAGGGCCACGCCGGTGATCACCAGGAGCAGGGCGGTCAGCTTCTCCATCAGTGACCCGGTCGGGTCCGCTTCCGCGCTGCCCAGGGCGGTGAGCAACGTCAGGTAGCCGGCCTGCACCGGGTCCAGGTCCCGGGCCTGCCCGAGCAGCACGCTACCGACGGCGAGCAGCGCGGCCGAAGCACCCAGCGCCCAGCGCAGGCGTCTGCTGAGGATCAGCCGGGCGGTCCGCAGCAGACGGCGGCGAGGTCGGGCACGGACAGGACGCCGCCGGCCGTACGCCCGTACCAGCACCAGGTCAGCGGAATCCTCGTCCTCCGGCAGGGTGATCAGCTCAGGGCCCCTGGTGTCGGCAAGCGCGCAGACCACGTCAGTGGTTCCTGGGTCGAGCGCGTCCCGGCTCGCCGTCCGCAGCAGCTCGTCATCGGGCAGCCGAATAAGGGTCGGCGTGTCGTCGCCCAGCGTGGCCGCGACGAACGCGGGCGCGGCGATCTCCGAACCGGACAGAACCGCGCAGTCGCCAAGCATGGTGGCCACGCCCTCGCCGAGCACCGGATTGAACAGGCGAACGACGATCCGAACGTCCGGATCGAACTCCCGGATGATCAACGCGGCGTCCACGTTGGCCACATCGTCGGCACTGACAAGCGCGACCGCCGCGGCAGCCCGTACGCCGGCCCGGTCCAGGACTTCGGCGGTCAGCCGGCGGGCCACCACCACCTCGGGCCGTGGGCCTACCACATCGGCGTCCGATGCCAGCTCGGCGATGTCCGGTGCGTGGTTGTCGGTCAACGATGGCAGCAGGGCGGTGACCGCGACGCCGTACCGGTCGACCAGTTCGGTGATCAGTCGGCGGGCCAGAGCGTTGTCGCCGCAGACGACGAACCGTCGACCGGACTCCGGATCGATGCCGTCCGCGCTGTCGTCGGGCACGCCCGCATGGTAGCCGTTGCTGACCACGCAGCCGATCCCGCGCTGATCGGCACGGTCGACGAGAAATCGGGTGGCCCCGCCCCCGGCCGGTCTGACAACCTCCCTGGATGGGAGCAGCCGAGGGATTCCGGTACGTGGTACGGGCGGACGGCACAGTGGTGATCACGCACCGCGAACGGGTGGCCGGCACGCTGCGTGGTGCCCGGGCAGCGGAGTTTCTCGCTGAGGTGGATGACGACCCGCAGTTGGTGATGGCCCGGTGGACCGGCAACTACCGCCACGGCAACGAGCGCACCGCGAAACAGCACCCCCGCAACCGAGCCTGAACGACGAAAAGGGCCCCTTCTCGATGAGAAGGAGCCCTTTCCTGACGTCCAAAGCGGGATTCTGCCGTGTGCGCCCGGCACGGCGGCCAGCGCCTGGGCGGTCCTCCCGCGAGTCTTCGCAGGCCTCAGGGCCGCACGAAGACGAGAGCCACGTTGTGGCCGCCGAAGCCGAACGCGTTGTTCAACGCGGCCGGAACCTCCATGTGGCGGGCTTTGTGAGCGGCGACATCCATGGTGAGGCCGGGCTCCGGGTCCTCGAGGTTGATCGTCGGAGGGACGATGCTGTCGCGGATGGCCAGGATGGTGGCGATCGACTCCAGCGCACCGGCCGCACCGAGCAGGTGACCGGTCATCGACTTCGTCGCGGACAGCACCGGGTGGTCGCCGAGCGCCTTCCGCAGCGAGTCGATCTCCATGAGGTCGCCGGTCGGCGTGGACGTGGCGTGCGTGTTGACGTGCACGATGTCGGTCTTCGCCAGATCCGCGTCTGCGATCGCCTTCGTGATCGCCCGAACCTGGCCCTCCGAGTGCGGCTGCACGATGTCGTACGCGTCGGAGGTGATGCCGGCGCCGGCGAGGCGCGCGTAGACCCGGGCACCCCGGGCTGCGGCGTGGTCGGCCCGCTCCAGCACCACGATGCCGGCGCCCTCGCCGAGGACGAAGCCGTCCCGGCCCCGGTCCCATGGGCGGGAGGCGCGCTCCGGCTCGTCGTTGCGGGTCGACATGGCCCGCATCGAGCTGAAGCCGGCGATTGGCAGCGGGTGGATGACCGCCTCGGTGCCGCCGGCCACCACCACGTCGGCCCGGCCGGAGCGGATGATGTCCAACCCGAGCGAGATCGCCTCTGCGCCGGTCGCGCAGGCGCTGGCCACCGCGTGCACCCCGGCCTTGGCGCCCAGCTCCAGACCGACCCAGGCGGCCGGACCGTTCGGCATCAGCATCGGGATGGTGTGCGGGGAGACCCGCCGCGGCCCGGACGCTTCGAGGATGTCGTCCTGGGCGAGCAGGGTGGTGGCACCGCCAATGCCGGAGCCGACGCTGACGGCCACCCGTTCCCCATCGAGGTCGGAGCCGGCGAGGCCGGCGTCCGCCCAGGCCTGCTGCGCCGCGATGATCGCGATCGCCTCAGAACGGTCCAGTCGGCGCAGTCGGACCCGGTCCAGCACCTCGGACGGCTCCACGGCCAACTGGGCGGCGATCCGGACCGGCAGTTGCTCGGCCCACTCCTGGGTGAGGGCACTCACCCCGGAGCGGCCGGCGAGCATGGCGTCCCAGGTCGACGCGACGTCCCCGCCAAGCGGGGTCGTCGCGCCGAGCCCGGTGACGACGACGTCAGGACGACTCATGATCAGGACTGCGCCGCGATGTAGCTGACAGCGTCACCGACGGTCTTGAGGTTCTGCACCTCGTTGTCCGGGATCTTGACGCCGAACTTCTCCTCGGCGGCCACCACGACCTCCACCATGGAGAGCGAGTCCACATCGAGGTCGTCGGTGAAGGACTTCCCCTCGGCCACGTCGTCCGGGTTCACCCCGGCAACCTCTTCGAGGATCTCGGCGAGGCCGGTGGTGATCTCGTCACGGGTCATTGCGGTTGGTTCCTTTCATCGGGGTTGTCCAACGGACGGCGTCGCCGACCGCCACTCCTCGACGCGTACGCGCCCGAGGGGGTCTTCAGGGGCAGCGGACGACCTGACCGGCGTAGGTCAGGCCACCGCCGAAGCCGAACAGCAGCACCGGCGCGCCCGAGGGCACCTCCCGGCGCTCGACCAGCTTGGACAGGGCCAGCGGCACGCTCGCGGCAGAGGTGTTGCCGGACTCGACGATGTCCTTCGCGATGATCGCGTTGGGGATGTTGAGCCGCTTGGCGATGCCATCGATGATCCGGGCGTTGGCCTGGTGCGGCACGAAAGCGGCCAGCTCCGACGGGTCGACCCCGGCCCGCTCGCAGGCCTGCAGGGCGAGTGGCGCCAGCTCGGTGGTGGCCCAGCGGAACACCGCCTGCCCCTCCTGCTGGACGTACGGGCGCCAGCCCTCGATGCGGACCGCGTCGCTCTTCTCCGGCACCGAACCCCAGACCACCGGGCCGATCCCAGCCGGCTCGTCGTCGGCGGTGGCGGTGACCACCGCGGCACCGGCACCGTCCGCGAAGATGATGCAGGTGGAGCGGTCGGTCCAGTCGGTGAAGTCGGAGAGCTTCTCCGCGCCGATGACGATCGCGTTGCGCGATGCCCCGGCCCGGATGGCGTGGTCGACGGTGCCCAGCGCGTACGCGAAGCCCGAGCAGGCGGTGTTGAGGTCGAACGCACCAGGCGCGGTGATGCCCAGCTTCGCGGCGACCCGGCAGGCCACGTTGGGGCTGCGGTCGATCGAGGTGCAGGTGGCGACCACGACCAGGTCGATGTCGGCGGCGGTCAGGCCCGAGTTGGCCAGTGCCTTGCCGGCGGCGGCAGCGGCCATGTCAGCCACCGTCTCGCTGTCGGCGATCCGCCGGCTGACGATGCCGACCCGGTCGCGGATCCACTCGTCGTTGGTGTCGACGAGCTGAGCGATGTCGTCGTTGGTCACCACCCGGGAGGGCTGGTAGTGCCCCATCGCGACGATGCGACTGCCAGTCATGAACGACCTCCGATGCGGGCGATCAGGTCCCGTGCGGCCGGCAGGTCGTCCGGGGTCTTCAGGGTGACGATCTCCGGGGCGCCGTCGCCCTTGAGTTCCCGCTTCACCAGCCCGGCGAGGGTGCCGGCCGGTGGCAGCTCGATCACGCCGGTGACCCCGAGGTCGGCCAGCGTACGCATGCACAGGTCCCAGCGCACCGGCGCGGTGACCTGGCGCACGAGGCGCCGCACCATCTCCGGGCCGTTGTCGACCGCGGTGCCGTCGAGGTTCGACAGCAGGGTCCGGGCCGGGTCGGCGGGGGTGATCCCGGCGGCGACGGCGGCGAGCGCGGTCTCGGCCGGGGCCATGTACGGGGTGTGGAATGCGCCGGCCACCTGGAGCCGGACGATCTTGGCCTTTGCCGGCGGCGCGGCGGCGAACTTGTCGAGCCCGTCCAGGGAGCCTGCGGCGACGATCTGCCCGGCGCCGTTGCGGTTGGCCGGGTAGAGCCCGTGTGCCTCGATCGCGGCGAGCACCTCGTCGGGGTCGCCGCCGAGCACCGCGGCCATTCCGGTCGGCTCCAGCGCGCAGGCGGCGGCCATCTCCCGGCCGCGTACGCCGGCGAGGGTGATCGCGGCTTCGGCCGTCAACACACCGGCCAGGGCGGCTGCACCCAACTCGCCGACGCTGTGCCCGGCGGTGAGCGCGACACCGTCCAGTGGCAGGTGCTCGCCCGCGAGCAACGCCGCAGCGACCAGCAACGGCTGGGTGCGGGCGGTGTCCTTGATTTCGTCGGCATCGGCGGCGGTGCCCAGGTGCATCAGGTCAACCCCGGCCAACGCCGACCACTCGCGCAGCCGCGCCTCAGTGCCGGTCAGGTCGAGCCAGGGAGTCAGGAAGCCGGGTTTCTGAGAACCCTGGCCGGGACTAAGTACGGCGAGCACGCCTATGACTCTCCCGGATAAGTGCGGGTAACGCTGTGCCGCCTCCGACCAAACCACACTAGGACCTTTGGAGGTTTCCTACAAAGATCGGCGGGGATCATCCTCATTTTGGGCGGTTTTCCGGGCAGCCGGGGTCATTGTCTGAGTCGGGACAGGCGAGGTGGCCGGGGCGACCGGATCCAACCGACCCACGGTCAGCGCGACCTGAAGCGCGAACGCGTCCCGGGGGGACAGCGGCGAGAAGCCGGTCACCTCGGCGATCCGTCGCAGCCGGTAACGCACCGTGTTCGGGTGGACGAACAGCGCGCGGGCGGCGCTCTCCAGCGTGCCACCGGCGGCCAGGAAGGCGTCCAGGGTTGCCAACAGTTCCCCACCAGCGCGCACCAGGGTCGCGTACACGTCGTGCCGCAGCCGTCGACGAGCCTCCGCGTCGCCGGCGAGGGCCCGCTCCGGCAACAGCTCGGCGGCCGGCACCGGACGGGGGGCACTGGGCCATGCCGGCGCCGCCCGGAAGCCGGACAGCGCCGCCCGTGCCGACTCGGTCGCCTCGTCCAGACTGGGTACGGCCGGACCGACCACCACCGGCCCGTCGCCGAACGCGCTCAGCATCTTGGCGGTGGCGGTCAGCGGGTCCGCCGCGCCGCCCAGCACGATCACCAGCCGGTCGCCGTGCACCCCGCCGATCACCTCCACGCCGATTCGGCGGGCCTGCCGGTAGACCACATGCAGCACCGCGGAGACCTCGCCACCGGGGGAGCGACCAACCGCCACCGCCACCGGCGGCGCGTCCGCCCAACCGAGCGCGGCGGCCCGACTTGCCAGCACGTCTGGCGAATCACCGCGCAACAGCGCGTCGACCAGCAGGGCCTGCAACCGGGCGTCCCACGCGCCACGTGACTCCGCAGCCCGCGCGTACACCCTGGCGGCGGCGAATGCGATCTCCCGGGAGAAACGCAGCACCGCTTCGCGCAGTTGCTGCTCCTCGCCCTCGGCGGCCAGGTGCGACACCTGCTCCTCGACCACGTCGATGGTCACCTTGATCAACGCCACGGTCTGCTGGAGGGTGATCGACCGGGCCAGCGCCTGCGGGGCGGCGGCGAAGACCTCGTCCGAGACTTCCTGGGTGCTGTCCGCCGTGCCGCCGCCCTCGCGCAGCCACTGCACCAGCGACCGGGCGCCCGCCTGGGCCACCAGCATCACCCAGGAACGCTGATCGGCCGGCAACGCCCGGAACCACGGCAGTGTCTCGTCCATCCGGGCCACGCTGGAGGTGGCCAACGCCCCCGCCGAACGCTCGATCCGGCGCAGCGTGGCCGCCAGCTCTCCACCGCCGGGCGTCCTCACCGCCCTAGCCTGACACGTCATGAGCAGGCCATCCACGTCGGCATCGGCCTCGGGCGGGGTCGCAGCCGCCCCGAGCGGCTCAGCTGGGTCGGACCGCCCGCCACCGTCGGCGCGAGTTCGCCCGCCGGCTCACGGTTGCGGGGGGATGGGCAGTCCGATCTCCTGGGCCAGGATCGCGGCCTGCACCCGGCTGCGCAGATCAAGCTTCGCCAGGATCCGGCTGACGTGCGTCTTGGTGGTGCTCTCCGCCAACACCAGCCGGTCGGCGATCTGCTGGTTGGACAGGCCCAGGCCGAGGCAGGCCAGCACGTCACGCTCGCGCGGAGTGAGGGTGCCCAGCGCGGCCCGGGTGTCCGCCGACGCTCCCGGTGCGGTGGCCGCGAAGGCGGTGATCAACCGGCGGGTCACCGCGGGGGCGATGAACCCGTCACCGCGCGCCACCGTACGCACCGCGGTCACCAGACCATCGGCGTCGGTGTCCTTGAGCAGGAACCCGGCCGCCCCGGCGCGCAACGCGCCGAAGACGTACTCGTCGAGGTCGAAGGTGGTGAGCACCAGCACGTCGGCGAGCACGTCGGTGACGATCTCCCGGGTCGCGGAGATCCCGTCGCGGCGGGGCATGCGGACATCCAGCACCGCCACGTCCGGGCGCAACTCCCGACACAGCCGCACCGCCTCGTCGCCGTCGGCCGCCTCGCCGACCACGTCGATGCCCGGCACGCTGCCCAGGATCAGGGCCAGTCCGGCCCGTACCGCCGGTTGGTCGTCGGCGAGCACCACCCGTACCGTCGCCACGCCCCCGTGGTCCGGTGACCGCGCTGGCCCGGTCACCCGCCCTCCCCGGTGGGCAGCGCGGCTCGGACCTGCCAGCGGCCGTCCTGAGGGCCGGCGGTGAACCGACCGGCCAGCAGCGTGGCCCGTTCCCGCATCCCGATCAGCCCGGCTCCGGCGCCCGGCAACCCGGCCCCGTCCCGGCGCACCGGGTTCTCCACCGTCACCACCACCTCCGCCGGCCGGTACGCGATCGTCAGCTCCGCCTCACCCGTGCCGTGCTTGAGCGCGTTGGTCAATGACTCCTGCACGATCCGGTACGCGGCGAGGTCCACCCCCACCGGCAGCGGCCCCGGCGTCCCATCAGTGCGAACCCGTACCGCGAGGCCGGCGGCCTGGATCCGCTCGACCAACCCGTCCGCCTCGGCGAGCCGCGCGGTGACCGCCTCCGGCGCAGCCGTGCCGTCGCCTGTGCGGGCCGACCCACCGCTGGTCCCCGGCTCGCGCAGCAGTTCGATCATCTGACGCATCTCCGCCAGGCCCTGCACGCTGCTCTCCCGGATCACCTGCAACGCCGAGGAGACCTGGTCGCGATCCAGCCCAGGCACGGACAGCACAGCGGTGGCGTGGATGGCGACCGCGCTGAGGTGGTTGGCGACCACGTCGTGCAGTTCCCGGGCCATCCGGGCCCGTTCGGCGCTGACCGCCTGCCGGCGGTCCAACTCGACCAACCGGGCGGTCTGCTCGGCCCGCGCCCGCTCGGCGGCGGCCTGGTCGCGGTACTGCCGCACGCTGATCCCGGTCAGGACCGGCAGCAGCCCGGCGAGCACCACCAGCACCCCGACGGTGACCCCACGCCAATTGCCGAAGACGAGCACGCCGACTACCGCACCGATCAGGCTCAGGCCGATGGTCACCCGCAGCAACCACCGCCACAGCCGTGGCGGGCCGTACACGCAGGCGTCGTAGAGCACCTGGGTGTAGACCAGGATCGTCCCCAGAGAGTTGCCGAGCGCGGTGTCCACGACGAGCGCCCCGGTGCCTACGGCCAGGCTGGTGCGGGGGGCGACCCGGCGCATGCCCACCGCCACGCACATCGCCAGCAGCGGCGGCAGGAACAGCGCCGACGGCACGCCCGTGTTCGGACGGACCTGCGGCTGCCAACCCAGGGCGTACAGCACCAGGCCGCCGACGAGTGACGCGCCGGCGAGCGCGAGGTCGCGACCCAGGGTGCCGGAGCCGAGCCACGGTGGCGGTCGCATGCCCACGATCCCACCACAGACGCCGACGCTCGGACACCGACCGGAGGAGGAGCCCGATGGCACCGACATGCGCCGAAAGGGGTACGCGCATCGTGTCCCGGCAGAGCGAGAATGATCATCATGACTGATCTGGACACCATGGCCGCGCTGGCCCGTGAGATCGATGCGACCTGCCGGCTGACGGGCACGTTCGTGCTCCGCTCCGGCCGGACCGCCGACGAATACTTCGACAAATATCGCTTCGAGGCGGATCCCCGCCTGCTGGACCGGGTGGCAGCCCAGTTGGTGCACCTGGTTCCGTCGGACACCGAGGTGCTGGCCGGGCTGGAGATGGGCGGCATCCCGGTGGTGACCGCCCTCGGTCGGCACACCGGGCTGCCGTGCGCCTTCGTCCGCAAGACCGCGAAGCCGTACGGGACGGCCCGGCTGGCCGAGGGGGCCGAGCTGGTCGGGCGGCAGGTGCTGGTGGTCGAGGACGTCGTCACCTCCGGCGGCCAGGTGGTCATCTCCACCGGCCAACTACGCGAGTTGGGCGCCCGGGTGGAGCACGCCCTCTGCGTCATCGACCGCGTCGAGGGTGGGGAGGAGGCGCTCGCCGGTCATGGCGTGGCGCTGCGGGCGCTCTTCAACCGCGCGGACCTGGAGGCACACCGCACCCGCTGACCGTCGGTCCGCCCCGGCTGCGGCTTCTCCGGGTGAACAGCGCGGGAAGAAGCTGTGAACTGCGCTACCGGATCCCGCGCTCACCGTCGTCTTCGGGGACTGGCCGGTGCTGACCCCAGGTACGCTGCGCGCGGCCCGTCGGTCCCGGCCAGTACGGTGACAGGGCACGTCGGGTGGAGCACCGGCGGGTGAGGCGAGCGTGAGGAGACCGGGAATGGCGCACGGGGAGGCCGAGCACGGCTGCGCCCAGGGCGAGCCCTGCCGGCCGGGGCACGACCCGCAGGCGGCTGGCAAGCAGCGTCGGCCGGTCGGCGGCGCGCCATCGCACCCGGTGGAGCCGCTCGCTGGCCGGGCCGACGACGAGACCGCTGTCCCGCGCCAGCGTTCCGCGGAGCCCAGCGCCCTCGCCGAGCCCGACATCGACGTCCTCGCTGGTTGCCTTAGCGAACTACCTGGGTGGGCCGGGGCACATCGGCACGGCCCGGTCCGGCCGCGTCCGCGGGCCACCCGCCGGGAGCGCCCACCGCGCCGCTGGTGCTGAGCACCGCCACAAGGGTGAGTGATCCGCGCGGGTTGTCTGGCCGGCGCGGCTGACACCCGCCGACCGGAGCGGGTCAGCGGGTGCGACGGATCAGCGGGTGCGACAGCAGGTCAGCGGGTGCGACGGCGGATCAGCAAGGCGATCCCGGCGAGGCCGACCGTGATGGTCAGCATGACCCCGACGTTGAGCAGCAGCAGGTGCTGCAAGTCGCCAAGGGCCTCGTCGAGGTCCTTCGCGGGGTCGAGCGTGTCTTCCGGGAGCACCCGCTCGCCGCCGCCCACGCCGCCGCTGACCGTGTCGAACTGCCGCTCCAGCGGCACACCGGCGGTGCGCAGGGTCTCGTTCATGCTGAGCCGACCCAGGAACCAACCGGCGCTGGTCTTACGGCCGTCCGGCTGCTTCGCCGGCCGGTAGACCCGCGGGCCACCGACCGCCTTGGGATAGAGGTCGTACGTCTGCTTCGGCGTCTCGCCGGCGAGCACCACGACCGTGTACTTCGGACCGAGGTCGGCTGGCTTCGGGCCGGTCCGCATGCCGGTGCGAGCGAGGAAGTTGACCTGGTCGATGACCGCGCCCACGTGAGTGGGCTGCGTGTCCATGCGTAAGCGCAGCGACGTGGCCAGCCCTACGCCCGTGATGTCCACCCCGGCCGGTGCGGGAGTCGGCGCTGCCGATGCCGGGCCGGCGGTGCCGAGCGACAGCAGCGCCATCGCCAGCGTGCCCGCCAGCACGGCGGCCAACCGCCTCATCTGTCGGACCATCCCGCCTCCTCGCCCCGTTCGATGGATGGCTTCGTTGTGACGCCTGGACCGGTCTGCCGGTGCGGCGCCGACCGGATGGTCGAGGCCCACTCCTACAGACTCCGCAGAACGTCGATGAGTTGCAGCTTGTGGAACAGTAATTGGAACTATCTGCGATGTCTGCTCGACTAAAGAGGAGCCGATTGATCAGCGGGCGGATCGTACCCTTACGGAGGGGTTCATGGGGGGCAGGGTTACACGTGCGGCGCGAGTTGTGCCAGTGGTGCTCGGCGTGGCGTTCGGTGTGTCGTTCCTGGTGCCGGCGACTCCGGCCGCCGCGCACAACTCGCTGACCGGCAGCAATCCGCGCGACGGCGCCCGGGTGGCGACGGCACCCACCCAGATCGAGCTGCGGTTCCTGGCCAAACCAGCACCCGCAACGACGAAGATCACAGTAACGGGACCGGACAATGTGGTTGCTGGCGGCCCACCGGCTTTCGACGGCAAACGCGTACGTGTGCCGTTCAAGCCGGCCGCCGCAGGGCTCTACATCGTCGGCTACCAGCTCGCGTCCAGCGACGGGCACCCGGTGAAGGGTGAGGTGCGGTTCACCCTCACGAAAGGCACCGCAGCCGACCCGTCCGCGAGCCCGTCCGCCCTGTCATCGGCCGGCGGTGAGATCGCCCCGACGTCGGGCGGCAGCCCGACGTCGGTCGTGCCGCTGGCGCAGGAGAGCGCCGAGTCGGGTCACCGCTGGTGGCTCTGGGCACTCGGCGCCCTGGTGCTGCTCGCGGCCCTGGTGGGCGGGTTCCTGTTCCGCCGCCGGGCCACCCGCGGCTGAGCCCCCACTCACACGCCTGCCCGACTCCAGGGCACCGCGGTGCGGAGGGTGCGGCCGGCGGCGTCAGCTGACGCCGCGAGGCCGGTGCGGGGGCCCTCAGACCAGGCGGAGTCGGGCGGCGCGCATCCGGGTCAGGGTGCGCTCGCGACCGAGCACCTCCAGCGACTCGAACAGCGGCAGGCCCACGGTGCGGCCGGTGACCGCGACCCGTACCGGTGCCTGCGTCTTGCCGAGCTTGAGACCACGCTCCGCGCCGACCGCCTCCAGCGTCGACTTCAGCGATTCGGCATCCCAGGACTCCAGCGCCTCGAACGCAACGATGGCGGCGTCCAGCAGCTCGGCCGAGCCGTCCTTCATCGTCTTGGCCCAGGCGGCCTCGTCGATCAGCGGCGAGGCCAGGAAGAGGAAGTCGACGTTCGGCACGATCTCGCTGAGCACCGCGAGCCGGGTCTGGGCCAGCGGGGCGAGCGCGGCGAACGCGTCGGCGTCGAACTCCTCCGGCTGCCACGGCGGCGGCGCGATGGTCTCGGTGCCGGTCAGCCACGGCTGGCAGGCGTCGATGAACTCGGCCACCGACAGCGCGCGAATGTACTCACCGTTGAACGCGCGCAGCTTCTTCTCGTCGAAGAACGCGGAGGAGAGGTTGACCTCGTCGAGCCGGAACTCGTCCTCGATCACCGACCAGGGCACGATCTCCCGGTCCCCGGAGGGTGCCCAGCCGAGCAGCATCAGGTAGTTGCGCATCGCGCCAGCGAGGTAGCCCTCATCGCGGTACGCCTCCAGGGCGACCTTGTCCCGGCGCTTGGAGAGCTTCTGCCGCTTCTCGTTGACCACCACCGGCACGTGCGCCCAGATCGGGGGCTTGACCCCGAGCGCGTCCCAGAGCAGCTGCTGCTTGGGGGTGTTGGGTAGGTGCTCCTCGGCCCGGATCACATGGGTGATCCCCATGGTCATGTCGTCGACGACGTTGGCCAGCAGGAAGACCGGCGAGCCGTCGCCCCGAGCGATGACGAAGTCCTCGATGAGCTTGTTCTCGAAGGTGGGCTCACCGCGGATCAGGTCGACCACCACGGTCGTGCCCTCGTCGGGCGTACGGAAGCGCAGCGCGTGCCCCACACCGGGGCCCAGGTTGCGGTCGCGGTGGTAGCCGTCGTAGCCCTGGTACTGCGAGCCGGTGCGGGCCTGCACGTCCTCGCGGGTGCAGTCGCAGTAGTAGGCGCGGCCGGACTCGTAGAGGCGGGTGGCTGCGGCCCGATGCTCGCCGGCGTTCTCCGACTGGAAGTGCGGGCCCTCGTAGCTGCCCCGGGAGATGCCGATCCAGTCCAGGGCGGAGAGGATGCCCTCGGTCCACTCGGGCTTGTTGCGCGCCGCGTCGGTGTCCTCGATGCGCAGCACGAACACCCCGCCCTGCTGCTTGGCGTAGATCCAGTTCTGCAGCGCCGAGCGGGCACCGCCGACGTGGAACATACCGGTCGGGGAAGGGGCGAAGCGCACACGTACCGTCACGTCCCCCAGCCTACGGCGAGCGTCGAAGGGTTTCCGCCACGGCCCCTGACTTACGGGACCGAGCGGATCTTGACGACCAGGGCGCTGCCGATCAGCGTGACCACGGCGGTGACCGCGTAGAGCGTGGGGTAACCGCCCAGGTACACCACGAGCGGCGCGGAGAGCGCCGGGCCGAGCACCTGCGGCGCGGAGTTGGCGATGTTGATGACGCCGAGGTCCTTGGCCCGATCGGTGGCTCGGGGCAGCACCTGGGTGATCAACGCGGCGTCCACCGAGAGGTAGACGCCGTAGCCGGCGCCGAGCAGCAACGCGGCGACGATCGCCATCGGCCAGACCGGCGCGACCGCGAGCAGCAGTGCGGCCACCGCCATGATCAGCCCAGACGTGATCACGTAGATCTTGCGGCGACCCGAACGGTCCGACATGCGGCCGGCGACCACCGCGGTCAGCATCATGCCGAGCGTGTAGAGCAGGATCAGCACGAGTAGGCCACCCTCGGGATCGGGGTGGCGAACCCCGTCGGTGAGGAAATACAGCAGGTAGAGGGTGCCCAACGCGTTGCCGAGCTGGACCAGGAACCGGGTGATCCAGGCCCAGGCGAAATCCGGGTGCCGGCGCGGGCTGATCCACATCGAAGCCAGCAGCGCCCGCGTCCGCAACACCGGCCGATGCGTACGCGGCAGCGGTTCGTCGGGGGTGAGCAGCGCGAACGGCAGCGACAGCAGCAGGATGGCCGCCGCGATGGCCAGGTAACCGGCGGCGTTGCCGGTGACCACGGCGGTGACCAGCACCGCGCCGAGCACCAGCCCGAGCGCCTGCGGGATGCCCACCCAGCCCGAGACGCCGCCGCGCTGCGCCACCGGCACCCGATCCGGGATGGCCGCGGCGAGGCTGGCCAGCATGGCGTTGAAGCAGACCTGTGCGGCGACCCAGCCGAGGGCGACGCCGAGGATGGTCCGCTGCTGGGCCAGCAGCACCAGGGCCGCCGCGCCGAGCAGGGCCCCGCCCGCGGTCCAGACGTGCCGGCGACCGAATTCCCGGCCGGCCACCCGCAGGCAGGTCCGGTCGGAGAACGCGCCCGCGAGGGGGTTGGCGAGCACCGCGGCCAGCGCACCGAGGCCGGTCACCACCGCCAGCATGTTCTCCTTGTCGCCCGGCGCGATCAGCTCGATCTGTTGCGGCAGCAACACCTGGATGGGCGTGAAGAACGCCATCCAGACACCGAGGTTGGCGGCGAAGATCAACCCGATCCAGCCGCGTCGCACCGGCACGGTTGGCTCGGCGAGCGCGGCCGGCAGCGACGCCGGCGTCGGGTCGAGGGTGGTCACCGCAGCAACCCGTCCCGGGAGGCCGCGATCACGTCCCGCAGCCAGGTGTACGAGGACTTCGGCGTACGGGTCTGGGTGGCGTAGTCGACGTGGACCAGGCCGAAGCGTTTGGTGAAGCCCTCGGCCCACTCCCAGTTGTCCAGCAGCGACCAGACGAAGTACCCGCGCACGTCGACTCCGTCGTCGAGGGCGGTCCGGACCGCCCGCAGGTGCCCGTCGAGGTACGCGATCCGCTCCGGATCGGCCACCTGCCCGTCCGCGTCCGGTGCGTCGTCGTACGCGCAGCCGCTCTCGGTGATCTCGATGGGCGGCAGCGCGTCACCGTACGTGTCGTGCAGCCAGCGGAGCAGCTCGTGCAGCCCGTCGGGGGCGACCGGCCAGTCGAAGGCGGTACGCGGGTAGCCGTCCAGCGCGACGAGGTCGAACGGCAGAGGCGAGCTTTCAGCGGCGGCCCGTACCCCTGTGGGGTTGTAGTAGTTGACCCCGAGCACGTCGATCGGTGCGGCGATCGTGTCGAGGTCGCCGGGGTGGACGACGCCCGGGTCGAAGCCGGGCAGCTCCGGGTAGCCGCGGCCGAGCAGCGGGTCGGTGAAGAGCCGGTTGTGCAGCACTTCGTACGCGGCCCCGGCGGCCCGGTCGGCGTCGCGGTCGCCGAGCACCCGGACGGGCGAGTAGTTGTTGGCGATCGCCACCGGGCTGGCGGTGCGGGCCCTCAGTGCGGCGACCGCGAGACCGTGCCCGAGCAGTTGGTGGTGGGCGACGGGAAAGGCGTCGAAGAGCAGCGTCCGGCCGGGAGCGTGCTCGCCCATGCCGTAGCCGAGGCTCAGGTGGATAAAGGGTTCATTCAGGGTGATCCAGAGCCGGACCCGGTCGCCGAGTCGGGCGGCGGTCAGATCGGCGTATTCGGCGAAGCGGGCGGCGGTGTCGCGGTGCAGCCAGCCGCCAGCGTCTTCGAGGGGTTGCGGCAGGTCCCAGTGGTAGAGGGTCGCCACCGGGTCGACGCCAGCGGCCAGCAAGTCGTCCACCAGTCGGTCGTAGAAGTCCAGGCCGGCGGCGTTGGCCGGGCCGGCGCCGGTGGGCTGCACCCGGGGCCAGGCGATGGAGAAGCGGTATCCGGAGACGCCCAGCCCAGCCAGCAGCGCCACGTCCTCGCTGTGCCGGTGGTAGTGGTCGCAGGCCACGTCGCCGCTGCTGCCGTCGCTGATGCGGCCGGGGGAGTGGGCGAAGGTGTCCCAGATGGACGGACCGCGCCCATCGGCGGTGACGGCACCCTCGATCTGCTGGGCCGATGTGGAGACCCCCCAGCGGAAGCCGGTGGGGAACTGGGGCATCGGTGCGGTCGACATGCGCCCTCCCGCTCAACGTGAAACGTGTTCGGGACTTTAGGGCGCTCTCGATGAATGCGCCATAGGCCGCTCTGACGCAATCCGCAATGGTTGATCGGCGTGTCTTTTTCCGAACCCGTCCAGGTAAGTCCGATTTAGCGCATAGAGTGCCGATATCGTGTGATGTCCTCACCGGAGGAAGACGGAAATGATCCTCGTTGAACGCAGTGCGCACGTGGCGGCGCCGATTGAAGTGGTCTGGGATGTCGTACAGCGGGCCGAGCAGTTGCCGGCCTGGCTGGCGGGGGTCCGCGCGGCCGAAGTGCTCTCGGGTGAGGGCTTCGGGCGGCGACAACTGGTCCAGGCGGGGCGCGGCTCGGCGCATGAGGCCGAGGTGATCGCCTATCAGGAGCCGACGCTGATCGGCTGGCGGGAACGGGCCAAGGGCGCCGGTGCTCGTGCGGAAGCGCGCACCGAGATCTACGTCCAGCTCACCTCCGATGAGGAGGAAGGCGGCACGATCGTGCGGCTCATCGTGGTCCGTTGGCCGGCCGGCCCGGTCAAGGCAGCCCTGCTGCGCCTCGGACTGCGTCGGGTCGGCGCCGACCTGGAGGACTCGCTGGCCCGGCTCACCGACCTGGCCGCCGTCGGCTGACGAGCGCCCATCCTCCCGGCGTCACCCGCCCCGGCGGTGGTCCGGATCCCCGCCAGGGACCCCGGACCACCGCCCCTCCCGCCTCGGTGGGGTGGGGGTTACAGCCAGAAGGGCCCGGCGCGTTGGCGCCGGGCCCTTCTGGGGTTGTGCACTTGTCAGCTGTCGCCGCCGGTTTCGCCGACCGGGGCGGCGTTGACGTCGTCGATCGCGTACTTCTTGGCCGCCTCGGCCGGCACGGTGGCCGCCACCGCGCCGCTGCGGGCGAGCTGCCGCAGCGTGGCCACCACGATCGACTCCGCGTCGACGTGGAAGTGCCGGCGCAGCGCGTGCCGAGTGTCCGACATGCCGAAGCCGTCGGTGCCGAGCGACGTGTAGTCGCCAGGCACCCAACGGGCGATCAGATCCGGCACCGCACGCATCCAGTCGCTGACCGCGACCTTCGGCCCGTCCGCATCAGCCAGCTTCTGCTGGATGTACGGAACCTTCGCCTCGGTGCCAGGGTTGAGGAGGTTGAACTCCTCGGCCTCGACAGCGTCGCGGCGCAGCTCGGTCCAGGAGGTCACCGACCAGACGTCGGCGGCCACCCCCCAGTCCTGGGCGAGCAACTGCTGGGCCTTGAGCGCCCACTGCATCCCGGTGCCCGACGCGAGCACGTTGGCCTTCGGACCGTCGACCTGCGGTGCCGGGGAGTAGCGGTAGATGCCCTTGAGCAGGCCCTCCACGTCCACACCGGCCGGCTCAGCCGGCTGCAGGATCGGCTCGTTGTAGACCGTCAGGTAGTAGAAGACGTTCTCCTGCGCGTCCCCGTACATCCGGTGCAGGCCGTGCTCCATGATGTGCGCGATCTCGAACGAGAACGCCGGGTCGTACGCGACCACCGCCGGGTTGGTGGCGGCGATCAGCATCGAGTGGCCGTCCTCGTGCTGCAGGCCCTCACCGTTGAGCGTCGTACGCCCAGCGGTGGCGCCGAGCAGGAAGCCTCGGGCCATCTGGTCGGCGGCTGCCCACAGCCCGTCGGCGGTCCGCTGGAACCCGAACATCGAGTAGAAGATGTACATCGGGATCATCGGCTCGTCGTGGGTGGCGTACGCCGAGCCAGCCGCGGTGAACGAGGCGACCGAGCCGGCCTCGTTGATCCCCTCGTGCAGGATCTGCCCGGTGGTCGACTCCTTGTACGACAGGAACAGCTCCCGGTCGACCGAGGTGTAGCGCTGGCCGTGCGGCGAGTAGATCTTCGCGGTGGGGAAGATCGAGTCGAGGCCGAAGGTGCGAGCCTCGTCCGGGATGATCGGCACCCAGCGCTTGCCGAACTCCTTGTCCTTCATGATGTCCTTGAGCAGGCGGACGAAGGCCATCGTGGTGGCCACCTTCTGCTTGCCCGAGCCGCGCTTGACGTCGGCGAACCGCTCCGGACCGGGGATGGCCAGCCGCTTGGTGCTGGTCCGCCGGGACGGCAGGTACCCGCCGAGCTGCTCGCGCCGCTCCTTGAGGTACGCCATCTCCTCGGACTTCTCGCCCGGGTGGTAATACGGCGGCAGGTAGGGGTTGTCCTCCAGCGCCGAGTCCGGGATGTCCAGGTAGAGCCGGTCGCGGAAGGTCTTCAAGTCCTCCAGCGTCAGCTTCTTCATCTGGTGGGTCGCGTTGCGGCCCTCGAAGTGCGAGCCGAGCGTCCAGCCCTTGATCGTCTTCGCCAGGATGACTGTGGGCTGACCGGTGTGCTCGGTAGCCGCCTTGTAGGCCGCGTAGAGCTTGCGGTAGTCGTGCCCACCCCGCTTGAGGTTCCAGATCTCGTCGTCGCTCAGCGGGTCGACCATCTTGCGGGTCCGCGCGTCGCGGCCGAAGAAGTGCTCCCGCACGTACGCGCCCGACTCCGCCTTGTAGGTCTGGTAGTCGCCGTCGGTCGTGGTGTTCATGAGGTTGACCAGCGCGCCGTCGGTGTCCGCGGCGAGCAGCGGGTCCCACTCGCGACCCCAGACCACCTTGATGACGTTCCAGCCGGCACCCCGGAAGAACGACTCCAGCTCCTGCATGACCTTGCCGTTGCCCCGGACCGGGCCGTCCAGCCGCTGCAGGTTGCAGTTGATCACGAAGGTGAGGTTGTCGAGCTCCTCGCGGGCGGCCACACCGATGGCACCGAGCGTCTCCGGCTCGTCCATCTCACCGTCGCCCAGGAACGCCCAGACGTGCTGCTGCGAGGTGTCCTTGATGCCCCGGTGCTGCAGGTACCGGTTGAATCGGGCCTGGTAGATGGCGTTCAGACCGCCGAGACCCATCGAGACGGTGGGGAACTCCCAGAAGTCCGGCATCAGCCGCGGGTGCGGGTACGAAGGCAGCCCGCCACCGGGGTGCGACAGCTCCTGGCGGAACCCGTCGAGCTGGTGCTCGCTGAGCCGCCCCTCCAGGAACGCCCGCGCGTACATGCCGGGCGAGGCGTGGCCCTGGTAGAAGATGTGGTCGCCGCCGCCCGGGTGGTTCTTGCCCCGGAAGAAGTGGTTGAAGCCCACCTCGTAGAGCGACGCCGAGCTGGCGAAGGTGGAGATGTGCCCGCCGACGCCGATCTCCGGGCGCTGTGCCCGGTGCACCAGCATGGCGGCGTTCCACCGGACGTACGCCCGGATCCGTCGCTCGACGTGCTCGTCACCCGGGAACCACGGCTCGCGCTCCGACGGGATGGTGTTGATGTAGTCGGTGGTGGTCAGGGGCGGAACCCCGACCTGGCGCTCGCGGGCCCGCTCCAGCAGGCGCAGCATGACGTACCGGGCACGTTTGGCACCGCGATCGTCGATGACACCATCAAGCGACTCGACCCATTCGCTTGTCTCTTCAGGGTCGATGTCCGGAAGCTGGCTCGGTAGGCCGTCGCTGATCACCGGGCGCTTGCGTTCCGTAGCCACAGGCGTTCCCTCGGTTGTGTGTGGGATAGGTCTCTAGCGCCATCCTGCCCCCTGGTGCCACCCGCCGTCACGCCTAGGTGCCCCCGACGCGATGCTGAACACAGGTACTCGTCGGTAACTTAGGGCTACGGTCGCCCTTTCCCCATGTTCAAACCCGTCGGGGGCGACTCGGGCGGCTGAGACTGGCGACTCCGTTGGTGGCGGCGGCTCCTGACCGCGCCCTGCGGCAGAATGCGACGTATGCGCAGTGACGTGATCACCGTCCAGACCGGGGCCCGGCCGACCGTCCGGGACATCACCGCGGAGGCCGAGCAGTTCGTCGCAGGCGAGGGGGATGGCCTGCTGCACGTCTTCGTGCCGCACGCCACCGCCGGACTGGCGATCATCGAGACCGGGGCGGGCTCCGACGACGACCTGCTCAGCGCGCTGGACGATCTGCTCCCCACCGCGGACCGTTGGCGGCACCGACACGGCTCGCCCGGCCATGGCCGCGACCATGTGTTGCCGGCGTTCGTCCCGCCGTACGCCACGGTGCCGGTGCTCGGTGGGCGGCTGGCGCTCGGCACCTGGCAGTCGATCTGCCTGGTGGACACCAACGGTGACAACCCGACCCGCCAGGTCCGTTTCTCCTTCCTCCCCGGCTGACCGCCGTCCCGTCTCAAGATCCGCGCAACTTCACCGAAACTGCTGCCTCAACGCCTTCCGACGCAGCGCTTTCCCTGATCTTGCGCGGATCTTGACGCGTCAGCGCGGCCAGGCTGGGTGTGCGGGCGGCCTCCGTCTGGCCGAGCCGCGACCGGTTCTGCCTGTCCGGTCGGTGTGCCCGATCCTGTTCGCTGAATTGGACGAACGGCGCACTGCGTACGCTGTGGCCGTGACGCAGGAGGCGGACCCTCGCGACAGGTGGACCGGTGGATCGAGCTGATCTCGCCGCCGATGTGGTGCGCCGGATGGCGCACATGACCGCCGCTCTGCGACACCGGCAGGGCTCCGCGTTCGCTGAGCTGGGGCTCACCCCGGCTGCGGCCCGTGCGTTACACGAGTTGGACCCGGACCACCCGCTGCCGGCCCGCGATCTTGCCGAGCGGTTGGGCTGCGAACGGTCGAACGTGACGGTGCTTGTCGACAAGCTGGAGCAGGCCGGGCTGGTCGAGCGGCGCACCGACCCGGCGGACCGTCGGCAGAAGACACTTGTGGTGACCGGGGAGGGCCGCGGCGTCCGGAATCGGGTGACCGGAGTGATGTCTGACTCCCGACTCCTCTCCGGGCTGACCGACCGGGAGCTGAGCACCCTTCGTGACCTGGTCTGGAAGATGTCCGACGGTGGCTGTCCGGAGCCCTGTGTGCCGGAGTGAGTCGACCCGCGCGGGCCGTGTCCCTCTGGGCGACCAGGGCTCCCGTCGGTAATGCTGTCCCACGTGACCACCCCGCAAGATCTCGACGACCGGTTCCGGGAGACGCTGGCGGCGCTACCCGCCGCGGAGCGGCGGCGTGACCCAGCCGACCCGGTCACCGACGATGCCCCACTGACCGGCGCACAGGTGCTGGACCTGTTCGACGCGCAGGTGACCAGCCGGCAGCTCGACCTTGCCGGCCGCTGGCTGCGCAGCTTCGGGGAGGGTTTCTACACCATCAGCTCGGCCGGGCACGAGGGCAATGCCGCTGTCGCCGCCGCGCTGCGCCCCACCGATCCGGCGCTGCTGCACTACCGATCCGGCGCCTTCTACTGCCACCGCGCCGCGCAGGCAGCCGCCGACCCAGAGGCACCCGCCGACGCGGAGCGGTCCGTCGACGCGGAGCGGTCCGTCGTCCCGGAGCGGTCCGTCAACCCCGAGCGGTCCGGCGTCCCCGAGCCGTCCGCCGACCCGGAAGGGTCCGTCGACGCAGAGCGGTCCGCCGACCCGGGACGGTCCGGGTCCGAGCCGACTGCCGGCGGGTTCGCGGCGTACGCGGACGCGGCCCGGGACGTGCTGCGCGGGATGGCCGCCTCCAGTCAGGATCCGATCGCCGGCGGCCGGCACAAGGTGTTCGGCCGAGCCGACCTGGCCATCGTGCCGACCACCTCCACCATCGCCTCGCACCTGCCCCGCGCGGTCGGGATGGGACTGGCCGTGGAGCGGCTGCGCCGGCTGGACAGCGCTGGGCGGCGTACCGGGGTCGGGGTCCGGGTCGGCAGCGGGGCGGGCGCCGCGCACGCCCCGTGGCCACCGGACGCGATCGTGGTGTGCTCCTTCGGCGATGCCTCGGTCAACCACGCCAGTGCCACCGCCGCCTTCAATACCGCCGGCTGGTACGACCACGCCGGGCTGCGCATCCCGGTGCTCTTCGTCTGCGAGGACAACGGGCTGGGCATCAGCGTCCGCTCACCGGAGGGCTGGGTCGAGGCGGCCCTGCGGGCCAAGCCGGGCATCCGCTACTTCAGCGCGGACGGAGCTGACCCGGTACAGACGTACGAGGTGGCGGCCGAGGCTGCGGCCTGGGTGCGCCGGACCCGGCGACCGGCTGTGCTGCACCTGCGCACGGTACGGCTGATGGGACACGCCGGGGCGGACGCGGAGTCGGCGTACCGCAGCCCGGCTGAGCTGGCCGAGGACCTGGACCGGGACCCGGTTGCCGCCACCGCACGGCTGCTCGTCGACGCCGGCGTGGCGACGGGCGAGGAACTGCTGGCCCGGTACGACGAAACTGGCTGGCAGGTACGCCGGCTGGCCGAGGAGGTGCTGGGCGAGCCGAAGCTGGTCTCCGCGGCCGACGTGGTGTCGGCGCTGGCGCCCCGCCGCCCGGTGCGGCTGGCGCGGGCGGTGGCGGACGCCGCGGCGCGGGCCAGCGGGCCGGGCGCGGGTGCCCGGGCTGAGGCGTTCGGCGGCAAGCCACCGGAGCTGGCCGGCCCGATGACCCTGGCGCAGAGCATCAACGCGGCGCTCGCCGACGGGATGCTCGACCATCCGCAGATGGCGGTCTTCGGGGAGGACGTGGCAGCCAAGGGTGGCGTGTACGGGGTGACGAAGGGGCTGCGCGACCGTTTCGGGGCGGCCCGGGTCTTCGACACGCTGCTCGACGAGACGTCGGTTCTCGGGCTGGGCCTCGGTGCCGGGTTGGCCGGGATGCTGCCCGTGCCGGAGATCCAGTACCTGGCGTACCTGCACAACGCTGAGGACCAGCTGCGCGGCGAGGCGGCCACCATGCAGTTCTTCTCGCAGGGGGCGTTCCGCAATCCGATGGTGGTGCGGGTGGCTGGGCTGGCGTACCAGGAGGGGTTCGGAGGGCATTTCCACAACGACAACTCGGTGGCCGTACTCCGGGATGTGCCCGGTCTGGTGATCGCGGTGCCGGCGCGGCCGGACGATGCCGCGCCCATGCTGCGGACCTGCCTGGCCAGCGCGGCGGTGGACGGCAGTGTGTGCGTGTTCCTGGAGCCGATCGCGCTCTACCACACCCGCGACCTGTACGCCGAGGGCGACGGGGAGTGGCTGTCCGGCTATCCGGAGCCCGGCGGGTGGGTGGCCGGGCACGTGCCGATCGGCCGGGCTCGGGTCTACCGGGTCGGCTCAGCCGACGACCTGACAATCATCACCTTCGGTAACGGGGTGCGGATGTCGCTGCGGGCTGCGGCGGTCCTCGCCGAGGAGGGGGTGGGCACCCGGGTGGTGGACCTGCGTTGGCTGGCCCCGCTGCCGGTGGCCGACATCATCCGGGAGTCCTCGGCGACCGGCCGGGTGCTGGTGGTGGATGAGACGCGCCGCTCTGGCGGGGTCGGCGAGGGGGTGATCGCCGCGCTGGTCGACGCCGGATATGTCGGTGCCGCACGGCGAGTGGCGGGAGTTGACTCGTTTGTACCATTAGGTCCGGCAGCACGTCAGGTTCTGGTCTCCGCGGAAGCCATTACCGACGGTGCCCGTACGCTGCTGGCACGGTAAATTCCGATCCACCCGGTGCGCCACTTGCGCGCGGACGCACAACTGTGTGGACTTTGCCTGACGGCGTCGGCACCGACGCCGCGAGCAGGGACGAGATGAGGAGGCACGCGACAGTGAGCGCGACCGCTGGTCAGGCCGCCGACGGGGTACGCAGCCTGGCGGACCGGTTCGGGATCGAACCGGGGATGGTCGTCATGGAGATGGGGTACGACGACGACGTCGACCAGGATCTCCGAGACGCCCTGACCGACCGCTGTGGAGAGCTGGTCGACGAGGACACCGACGAGGTCGTCGATGCGGTGCTGGTTTGGTACCGCGACGGCGACGGTGACCTTTTCGAGCTTCTCGTCGACGCCCTCGGCCCGCTGGCCGACAACGGGGTCGTGTGGCTCCTCACCCCGAAGGCGGGGCGTGACGGGCATGTCGAGCCGAGTGAGGTCGCGGAGTCCGCGCCCACTGCCGGCCTTCAGCAGACCTCGACCGTCAACGCCGGCCGGGACTGGAGCGGCGCCCGTCTGGTGCTGCGCCGAGGGGCCAAGGCCAAGAAGTAACCCGTGCAGCTTCGCTCACCCGGCGGTCTGCACCGCCGGGTGGCAGGCTTGTGCCGTTTGCCTGACTCGACCGGAGGAGACTTCGCATGCCCATCGAGGTTGGTGCCGATGCACCGGACTTCGTGCTGAAGGACCAGAACAACCAGGAGGTCCGGCTCTCGGACTTCCGGGGCAAGCGCACCGTGCTGCTGGTCTTCTACCCGCTCGCCTTCACCGGCACCTGCCAGGGCGAGCTGTGCCAGGTGCGGGACAACCTCGACGAGTACGTGAACGACGACGTCCAGGTGCTGACGGTCAGCGTCGACTCGGTCTACAGCCACAAGATCTGGGCTGACCGTGAGGGCTACCAGTTCCCCATGCTGGCCGACTTCTGGCCACACGGTGCCGTCGCCCAGGCGTACGGGGTCTTCAACGACGTCGCCGGCTTCGCCAACCGGGGCACCTTCGTCATCGACAAGACCGGCGTGGTCCGCTTCGCCGAGATGAACGGCCCGGGCGAGGCCCGCGACCAGCAGGGCTGGCGCAAGGCCATCGCCGAAGCGACCAGCTGACCGGGGTACGCCGTGCGTCCGGGCCGGCGGCGGGCAAGGTAAGCTTGCCAGCCACCGGCCCGCCGCACGGGCGATCCGGGCGCGTAGCTCAGTGGGAGAGCACCCGCCTTACAAGCGGGGGGTCGCAGGTTCGAAACCTGCCGCGCCCACCCTTCACCTCAGCATTAGTCGCTTGAGAGAGCTCAGGCCCTCGGGCGGAGCACCCGGAGCAGCGTGGTGCGCAGCGCGTTGGCGGCCTCGGTCTGCGTCATCCGGCCTGCGTCGACCTCCTCGCCGGCTGAGTGGCCGATCTTGATGGTGATCGCGGCGAGCCAGTGGGCGGGGAGTCCATTGTCGAACTCGCCGCTCGCCTGCCCGCGCTGGATCACTCGGTTGATCCGATCGGCGATCGGGGCGTGGCGTTCCTCGTCGACGTGCGGGCTCACTGGGAGTGACGCGATCTGCTGGATCAGGACCGGATAGCGCCCTGCGGTCTGGGCACCGGCTTCGAGGACGCGGATCAGCGCGTCCGCGGCCGATCCGTTGTCCGGCTCGGCGGCGTCCATCGCGGCGACGGCCTCGTCGCTGATCCGTTGGACGACGGCCGCCATCAGGTGCTCGCGGGACGGGAAGTGGGCGTAGACGGTCTGCCGGGTGACCCCGGCGGCGCTGGCGATGGCGTCGAGGCTGGCGTCGGGCTGCGCGTCGAGCAGTCGGACTGCCGCGTCGAGGATCGCGCTGTTGTTGCGGCGAGCGTCGGCGCGGCGGCTGCGATCCGCTGAACCACTCATCTCTTACACCTTGCCAAAGTTTCTCGAAGGTCGATATATTACAAGCTGTAAAGTTTCATTCGGATCACGACCTGGCGGTGGTTGATATGGGCGCTTTCGACGGCACCGACCCGAAGGAGTTCATCGCCAACTTCTTCACCTCCTTCATGAGCGATCTGGTCCACGGCGACGAGGATCCGGCTGCGGTCGTCGACCGCTACCACACGCCCGACATTGTGCAGGTCGCCGACGGCCACCTAATGGACCGCACCAAGCTCATCGCGCACACCCGCCCGGCTCGGAAGCACCAGACCGGTGCCCGGTGGGAGGTGCACGAGGCGATCGCACACGGAGACCAGATCGCCGCCCGCTACAGCCTGCACTTCCAGACCCGCAAGCGGGAGGGCAGCGTCGACGTGTACTTCTTCGGGCAGTTCGCCGCCGACGGGCGGATGCGCCGGGCGCACATGCTCACTCGTGCCGTCCCCGCCAAGACCAGCGATGCCACCCCGACCGAGGCCAGCTCGGAGCCCGGGGCTGGCCCAGATCCCCGCCGCTGACAACCGCCACGGCTGGAGCGGCCCGGGTCGGCCCGGGTTGGCCCGCTAGCCTCGATCACCATGACTAACGCGGACGAGCACGGTCACCCCGAACCGCCGATCGCGGGCGACGAAACCGCCACCCTGCTGGGCTCCCTGGACCGCCAGCGCGCGACTCTCGCGTGGAAGACCGGTGGGCTCGACGCCGATGGTCTGCGGGCGACGCTCGGCCCGTCGTCGATCACCCTGGGCGGGCTGCTCAAGCACCTCGCGTTCGTCGAGGACTTCTACTTCTCGCTGAAGCTGTCCGGGCGTTCGCCCGGACAGCCGTGGGAGACGGTCGACTGGAACGCGAACCCCGGTTGGGAGTGGCGCTCCGCCGCCGAGGACACCCCGGAGGAGCTCTACACGCTCTGGCGGGAGGCGGTCGCCCGCTCCCGCGCCACCGTGGCCGAGTTGCTGGCCGACGCCGGGCCGGAGCAACTGGCCCGGGGTGAGTGGCCCGACGGTCGCGTGCCGAGCCTGCGCCGGGTCCTGGTCGACCTGATCGAGGAGTACGCCCGGCACGTCGGCCACGCCGACCTGATCCGGGAATCGGTGGACGGGCTCACCGGCGAGGACCCGCCCCGCTGATCCGGGTACGGCTTGGGCTCAGGTGAGCGTGCGACAGAGCCGATCCAGTTCGCGTTGAGTGCCGATGGCCGGCCGGTGCTCGGGGTGCTCGACGTAATGCCGAACGGTGTTCGCGAGAAACACCGGGTCCACGTGCAGCCGTCTGGCCGGTGGTGGATTCGCGACGGGCGGGCTACCCGGATGTAGGCGGTCCCAGCGTAGGGCGGTCCGCCGGACGAGGCCCTGCGTGGTGATGCCATCGGGGTCCAGCGCCAAGAGCGGCCGATTCAGCAGCAGGGTGGTCGCAATACCGCCCAGGACGACGGCCGCGACAGCGATGGCCAGCGCCACAGTGCCCGTTGTCTGGACCAGTCGCACGCGATCCTCGCCTACGACCCGTTCGGTCTGCACGAAGGCCGCCGCGAGCCAGCCGAGAGTTATCGACCACTGGCCGATCCATGTCGGGTTTGCTGGTGCGACGAATCGGCGCTTCTTCGTGTCCACCTGCCAGATCATCGGTCGCCGCCAAGTGCTCCTGGTCAACAGGGCATAGACGGCCAACGGCACCAGTAGCGTGCCGGACAGGACGGCCACCCACGCCACGAAGGCGGCATCACTCGGGTCGATCCGCCAGGTCAGCGGCCTGAACCACAACTCGGCGCAGGCCCGCAAGGCGAACGCGGTCACGGCGAAGGGCCAGACCAGCAGGCGCGCCGCACGAAGGGGCATGACGGCACCGTAGGCCGACCGCGCAACCCGTGCCTGCCGGCCGCCCGCACGACGCAAGCGTCATGATGGGCGGGTGCAGGATACCGTCGCCGTCGCGCTCATCACCTCACTGTCCACATTGACCGCTGCCGCCCTGACCGGGTTGGTCGGCGCGCTCAGCACCCGCCGGCAGTTGGCCCACCAACTCACCGCTGCCCGTCAGGACAGCGTCGAGCGGCGGGCGACGCGTCGGGACGAGCTGCGGCGGGACGCGTACGTCGGGTTCCTGAGCGCCTGCGACCAGGCGTACCGGCAGTTGGACCGGCGGTGGCTCGAAACCGGCGGGGGTGTGCGGGTGCCCGGCTACGACGAGGCGTACGCGGCGATGCGCGCCGTCGACGAGGCGTACAACCTGGTGTTGCTGGAAGGCCCGGAGGTGGTCGCGTCGGCGGCCCGGTCGGTGCTGACCAGCCTCACCACCGAGTACGCCGACCAGCGCCGCTTCGGCGACGAGCCGGGAGATGCGGCGGTGCCGCTGCGCGACCGGCACCGGGAACGCTGGCTCGCGGCGATCGAGGTACGGACCAGCCGCCGGATCTCGTTCGTCGACGCGGTGCGCCCGGTGTTGGACCGCGACGCCTGACGCCGACGAGCAGACAGCTGGGTGAGTCGCACGCAGGTCATCGGGCTGCGCTGGCCGGCCTGCCCCGCCGATCGTCGAGCCACCGTGTGATCCGCCTCCGACCGCTGTACGCCACGACTCCGCAGACGACCAGCGCGGTGACCAGGCAGCTCCAGCGCCAGAACCGGCCGCCCACGCCGCCGGGTGGTTCTGCGCCCCGGACGTGTCCGCTGCGGATCACCTGGTCGGCGACGTCGACGGCGAGCACCTGCTCCGGCGCGGTCAGCACGGTGCGTGGCGCGGTGGCACCGGGGGCCAGCGCCAGCACCCGTACACGGCTGATGCCCGGGTCCTCTGTGGGTAGATCCGACTGCTCCTCAAGCGGTGGTTCGGGGGCGTGGGGGTCGGGCTCGGAGGCCGCCACCAGCGCCGATCCGTCCGGTGTCCAGCCGAGCAGCCGGATCGCGACGGCCCCGGACACGGCGGGCAGACGCAGCGACCCGGCGTCCTGCCCGGTGGCCGGGTCGACCTGACGCAGGGTCCACTCGGAGGTGTCCGGGTGGTGGGTGGCCAGCGTCAGCGCCGCGCCGTCGGGATGCCACGCGCCTTTGCCTGCCAGCCAGGCCTCGTCGGGCAGGGTGAACGAGGACTGCTCCCGGCCGTTCAGGTCGGTCACCGCGACCGTGCGGCCGTACTGGTAGGCGAGCCGGCCCGGAGCGGCGGCGACGGTCGAGCCGAAGTGCGTCTCCTGGGCGCCGGCGGCCAGCCTGGTCCAGCGCTCGGCGTCGAGGGAGACCGCGTTCAGCACCGACGTGTACGTGGCCCCGTCGAAGGCGACCGGAACCTCGTCGCGAACGATCAGCGACGCGCCGTCCGAGGACCAGCCGATCGGTGTGCTCGCCGTGGTGCGGTCGACTGTGGACCTCAGGTGTCGGGTCCGACCGGCGACCAGGTCGACGACGTCGACACCGGGGTCGTCCTGATCGTCGGCCGGCCGGGCGAGGTACCGGCCGCTCGGGGAGAGGAGGACAGATCCGCCCGCCGACGCGCCCATTCCCGTCCGCAGAATCCGGTAGCGATCGGAGTTCGCGCCGACCACTCCCACGACACTCGCGTCGTTCCAACCGCGCAGGCGCGACGCGGAGCCGCTGAAGATGACCGACGCAGGACCCAGCCGCGGGCGGTCGGTGACGTGCAGCGTCCCGATCGGGGGTAGGCCGACCCGGTCGGGCAGCGCGGCGTCCGCGGCGGCGGCCGGCCCGGGTGCGGGGGTACGTGCCAACGGCAGCGTCACACTGGCCACCACGAGCAGCAGAACTGCCCCGGTGGCGGCGGCTAGTCGACGCCGCCGGTCGCGGCGGGCGGTGGCGAGGGCTCGGTCGTACACCGGGTACGTCGGGACGCCCTCGGCGGTGGACCGGAGCGCTTCGCGGAGTCGGTCGGTCATCGGGTGCTCCTCTCCGCGGTGGCATCGACCAACTCCGGAGCGACGGCTCGTAGCCGGCGCAGACCGTCGTGGCCGTGTCGTTTCACTGTGCCGAGGGAGCAGCCCAGCACCTCGGCGACCTGTGCCTCGGTCAGGTCCTCGTAGTAGCGCAGCACGATCACTGCCCGCTGACGGGGAGTGAGCTGGCGTAGCGCCGCGTTCAGCGTCAACCGCAACGTGGTGGCCTCGCTGTGGTCCCTGTCGGCCCGTTCGGTGGGCTCGGCCTCCAGCCGCTCAGCGAGTCGACGTCGCCGCCACCAGGAGATTTGCTGGTGGTGCATGACCCGCCGCACGTACGCCTCGGGGTTGCCGTCGCGAACGCGCCTCCAGTGCCGGTAGGTCCGGGCCAGGGCGGTCTGCACCAGATCCTCGGCGAGCTGGTGGTCACCGGTGAGTAGGTAGGCGGTCCGGCAGAGAGCCGCCGAACGGTGCACCACGAATTCGTGGAACGACTCGACCATGCCCACCCCCTCGTCCAGGAGAACGCCTCCCGCCCAGGAGATGGTTGAGGCCGGGCGGCGCCGATTGTTGTGGCGACGCCGCCCGGGTTCCTCAGCTGGTGAAGCCGCCATCCACATTGATCACCGCGCCGGTCACGTAGCTGGCCTCGGGGCTGGCCAGGTGCGCGACGGTGGCCGCGATGTCGGAGGGGCGAGCGTAGCGGCCGACGGCGGTGAATCCGCTGATGGCCGCCGCGTTCGGCCCGTCCGCCGGGTTGGCGTCCGTGTCCGTCGGCCCGGGGTTGACCAGGTTGACGGTGATGTCCCGTGGGCCCAGCTCGCGGGCCAGGCCCCGGGTCAGCCCGACCAGGGCGGTCTTGCTCATCGAGTAGAGCGTCAGCCCGGGAAAGACCGCCCGTTCACCGACGTTGCTGCCGATGCTGATGATCCGTCCGCCGTCGCCCAGGTGTCGCAGCGCCGCCTGCACGGCGACGTACGGTGCCCGGATGTTCACCGCGATCGTCTGTTCCACGTCTGCCGAGCCGAGTTCGTCCATGGCGCCGACCAGGAAGACGGCCGCGTTGTTCACCAGGATGTCCAGCCGACCCAGGTCGGCGGCCGCCCGGTCGACCGCACCGCGTACGGCGGTCGGGTCGACGCCGTCGGCCTGGATGGCGAGCGCGCGTCGGCCCATGGCTTCGATCTGCTTCACCACGGCCGTCGCCCGCTCCGCGTCCTGCCGGTAGGTGAGTGCCACGTCGGCCCCGTCCTGCGCCAGGCGCAGCGCGATGCCGGCCCCGATACCCCGGGAGCCCCCGGTCACCAGGGCGACCTTGTCGTTGAGTGTGGTCGTCATGCCAATGATCATGTGGCCGCCCCGACCTCCCCGTCTGGCGGCAATCGGACCCGTCGCTCCCACTCCCAGGTCCGATACCCGCCGCCCCGCCGCCCCGCCGCCCGCCGCCCGCCACCCGCCACCCGCCGCCCGCCGCCCCGCCGCCCTCAAGATCCGCGCAACTTCAGAGATCCTGCTGCCTCAACGGCCGCCGAGACAGCAACATCACCGAGGTTGCGCGGATCTTGAGGGTGGGGGAGGGTCCCGGCGGCGCGGGGCCGTGCACACACGCCGGATGATTCCGCTCATCGAGGCGGAACCCGCCCAACCGAGCGCGACCCGGACCGGTCCCCGCGCAGGGTTGTTCACCTGCCCAGCGGGAAACCGGCGCGGACCGCACCTGGGGAGGAGCGACGGATGACGCACGGTGTCGGACTGACGATCGGTGTGCTGGGCTCGTACGGTGGGCGAAACCTCGGCGACGAGGCGATCCTCACCGGCCTGCTCACCGATCTTCGCACGCAGGAACCGAACGCCCGGATCATCGTCTTCTCCCGCAACCCGGAGCACACCAGAGCCGCCCACCCGGACGTCGAAGCGGTGCCCTGGGAGGGCGTCAGCCGTACCGACTCCGCCCTGGTCCTGGCCCAGCTCGACCTGCTCATCCTGGGTGGCGGCGGCATCCTCTACGACCGGGAGGCCCGCCGTTACCTGCGGGTGGTCCGGGTCGCCCAGGAACGCGGCCTGCCCCTGATCACGTACGCGGTGGGGGTCGGGCCGCTCAGCGACGCGGTGGACACCGGCATGGTCCGGGAGACTCTCTCCAGCGCGACCCAGGTGACGGTTCGTGACCAGGAGTCCCGGATGGTGCTGGAGGAGGCCGGTCTGCTCAACCCGATCACGGTCACCGCGGACCCGGCGTTCCTCTTGCAGCCGGAGGACTTCCCGGCCCACCTGCTGGCCGAGGAGGGTGTGCCGGTCGGTAAGCGGCTTGTCGGGATAAGCGTGCGGGAGCCGGGACGGGCCGCCGAACGGCTCGACGTGGACGGTTACCACCGGCTGCTGGCCCAGATCGGTGACTTCCTGGTGCACCGGATCGACGCGTACGTGCTGTTCGTGCCGATGGAACGCGACGACATCCGGCACGCCCACGGGGTGCTCTCACACATGGTCGCCGCCGATCACGGTCGGATCCTGCACGGCACCTACACCCCGCAGCAGGTGCTCGGGCTGATGCGCCACTTCGACCTGGCCGTCGGCATGCGCCTGCACTTCCTGATCTTCGCGGCGATGGTCGGCACACCGTTCCTGCCCCTGCCGTACGCCGGCAAGGTCTTCGACCTGGCCCAGCGGCTCGGCGTGCCGGCCCTGCGCGGCGTGGAGCGGGAGGTCGAGGGGCCGCTACTGGCCGAGGTCGACCGGCTGTGGGACGAGCGGGAGGAACGCGCCGAGGCCACCGCCCGGCGGGTGGCGGAGGTGTGCGAGCAGGCGCGGGGCACCTCGGAGGTCACCCGCGGTGTGTTGGAAGGCCTGCGCAGCCAGACCCTCACCCGGGTCTGAGCGGGCGTTCACACCGCCGGGCCGGTCCACCGGTAGTGCCACTCGCGGGCCTCTTCGCGGGCGGTCTCCAACTCGTAGATCTGCGCCTCGGCCAGCCCACCCGGGCCGAGGTGATGGTGGGTCAGCGGTGGACGGCCGTTGCTGTCCAGTTCGACGGTGATGGTCTGCCCGTCCGCCGTGCCGCCGACGAGGAGGATCTGCACGGATGAAGCCATGCGCCCATCCTGCCCGTCGGGCCGCTCGCCCGCAGCGGTTAGCGGGGCAGCGGGAGACCCGGCCTGTGGCTAGGGTCGGCGGATGGAGCAGACGATCGATCCGACGCTTGGGCCGGTGCTCGCCCGCACCGGCGACGAGCGCGCCGTGCTGGAGTCGTTCCTCGACTTCCACCGAGCCGTGCTGCTACGCAAGCTGCGCGGTCTCTCCGACGCTGACGCCGGCCGCCGGCTGGTGCCCTCGGCGACCACGCTCGCCGGGCTGGTCAAGCACCTGACCCTGGTCGAGCGATACTGGTTCCCGACCCTGCTGACCCCCGGGCCCGGCGACGTCTACCTGACCTCGGAGGAGGACGCGGTGGCAAGCTTCACGCTTGGCGAGCAGGACAGCGTCGCCGCGCTCACCGAGGCGTACGAGCGGGCCTGTGCGCGGTCCCGGGCAGCCGCCGCGAGCTTCGACCTCGACCACGTGGTGCCGCACCCGCAGCTCGGCGAGGTGTCGCTGCGCTGGATCCTGGTGCACATGATCGAGGAGACGGCCCGGCACGCAGGTCACGCCGACATCCTGCGGGAGCTGACCGACGGCGAGTCCGGCGCGCTCTGAGCCGCCAGACGCCTGCGTGCCGTCACCCGGGAAGAGCTCCGCGCCGGTCCGTGTCCCGGGTGACCACCCACCCCGCCAACGGCGGTCCAAGGCAGTGGTGACTGTCCTGATCAATTGATGAAAAATAGGTGTCAGGACCACCTCTGACCTACTTTTCATCAACTGATCACAGCAAGCATCGATGGTGGGCCCCACAGCGCCGACACCTACCGAAGGATCGCGCCGAGCGCCGAGCCCACGGGCGGGGGCGTGTCGGTAGCGGGCGCGGATGCTCTCCCAACGTGGGCCGCCTATCCTGGGCGCGGGCGACGACGAGGGGGAGCAGGTGCTGGTCATCCACGGGCTGTGGCTGCCCGGCGACAGCTCGACCGCCGGCCTTGCCGTCTGGGCCGAGGACAGCGCCGCCCCGCCCCCGCCGGCCCGTCCCGGTCGACCGCCCCGGGAACGCTCGCACCCCTTCGCCGCCGGGCACGCCGACCTGGCCGTTGTCCTCGCCGACGCCGCCGAGCCGGCCCGTCCGGACACCGTGCTGCTCACCCTGCCCACCCGGGCGGGAGCGCCGACCGACTCACCCGAGCTGATCCGGACCGCCGTCGCACCCCCGGCCCGCGGCCGGCTCACCCTGGCCGGGTGGCGGGTGCCCGTGCTGGTGTACGCCCCGGACGACGCGCTGTCGCTCCTTCGCGCCCTGGACGACCTCCCGGCGGTGCCCGGGGCCACCCTGCGTCACCTCGCCGAGTTGGCCGACTTCGCCGCCGACCTGGTGACCCGCGGTCGGGTGCTCCCCGGCGTCACCACGACTGCGGCTCCCCAGATACCCGGTGCTGGCGTGCATGCGCTGTCGGGCGCTGATGAGCCGGTGCCCGCGGGCGCTGGTGAGTCGGTGCCCGCGGGCGCTGCCGCGACGGTGCTGGTGGGTGTTGGTGAGTCGGTGCCGGCGCGGGCGGTCTGGCGTCCGCTGCTGACCGGCACCGACGCAGGCTGGGCGCGGTCGCTTGCGCTGGCCCTGCCACCGGCCGCCCGAGCCGCCACCGCCATCGCGCCGGCCGCCGCTGCTGTGCAGCCCACCCCGACGACCGTCCCGGCGATGACCACCTCAGCGACCACCGCCTCAGCGACCACCGTCCCAGCGATGACCACCTCAGCGCCTGCCGTCCCGGCGACCACCGCCTCAGCGACCACGGGGGCGGGCGGGGCCGAGTTGACGGCCGCCGCGCTGGTCGCGGATGCGCTCGACGCGCTGACCGACGCCGCCGCGCGGGCTGCCCTCGCGATCACCACGCTGGCCCGGGGGCTGCGCCCGGGTGGCCCGGCACCGGCCTGGTTGGCCGCGCTCGCCGGACCCCGGCGTGACTTCACTCTCGACCCGGCCGCGCTGGCCACTCTCCAGGCCGAGCTGGACGTCTGGCAGCGCGACGCCGCCGGTGGCGCGGTGCGGGCAAGCTTCCGCCTGGTGGAACCGGCCCCCGACGAGGTCACCGAACCGATCCTGGCCACCCGCCCGGTGCCGGCCGACAACACGCCGGCGGTCGACAGCACGCCGGGGGCCACCCGCCCGGTGCCGGCCGACAGCACGCCAGCGGCCGACACGGTGCCGGTCGAGTCGGTCGGTGGCGGGCGTTGGCGGCTTGAATTCGGGCTGCAGGCGGCTGACGAGCCCGGTCTGCACGTCGACGCCGGGCAGGTCTGGCGGGCACCGCAGACGCTGTCCGGCCTGGCTGGCCGTACGACCAGCCCGCAGGAGACGCTGCTCGCCGAGTTGGGCCGGGCCAGTAGGCTCTGGCCGGACCTGGACGCCGCGCTGCGTACCGCCGCCCCCGAGGCGATGGAACTGGACGTCGAGGGAGCACACCGATTCCTCAGCGAGGGTGCCCCGGTGCTGCACGCGGCCGGCTTCGGGGTGCTGCTGCCCTCCTGGTGGCAGCGTCCGTCGGCGCGGCTCGGCGCCCGGTTGCGTGCCCGCAGCCGCACCGCGCCGGGCACGGTGGGTGGCGTCGACTCCGGTGTTGGTCTGGACGCCCTGGTCGACTACCGCTGGGAGATTGCGCTCGGCGACCAGCCGCTGTCCGCCGAGGAGTTGGCGACGCTGGCCGAGATGAAGACCCCACTGGTACGGCTTCGCGGCCGCTGGGTCGAGCTGGACCCGGGGCGGCTAGCTGCCGGTCTGCGCCTGCTCCGTTCCGCAGGCGAGCTGACCGTTGTCGACCTACTCCGCCTCGGGCTGGCCGACGGCGAGGCCACCGGGGCGCTGCCGGTGCTGGAGGTGACCGCCGACGGGGCGCTGGGCGACCTGCTCGCCGGGGCGGTCGAGCGACGGCTCACCCCGCTGGACCCGCCGCCGGGTTTTGCGGGGACGCTGCGGCCGTACCAGCAGCGCGGGTTGGCCTGGCTTGCGTTCCTGCGCTCGCTCGGCCTGGGTGGCGTTCTCGCCGACGACATGGGGCTGGGCAAGACCGTGCAGCTGCTCGCGTTGCTCGCCGGGGACCCGCCGGAGGCGGGGCCGACCCTGCTGGTCTGTCCGATGTCGCTTGTCGGAAACTGGCAGCGGGAGGCAGCGCGGTTCACCCCGAGGCTGCGTGTGCACGTACACCATGGTGCGGAGCGGGCGCGGGGGGCGGAGTTCACCGCGGCCGCGCACGGCGCGGACCTGGTGCTCACCACCTACTCGGTGGCCGCCCGTGATGCCGCCGACCTGGCCGGCATCGACTGGCACCGGGTGGTGGTGGACGAGGCACAGGCAATCAAGAACGCGTCGACCCGGCAGGCCGAGGCGGTCCGCGCGTTGCCTGCCCGGCAGCGGGTGGCGGTGACTGGTACGCCGGTGGAGAACCGGCTCGCCGACCTTTGGTCGATCATGCAGTTCGCCAACCCGGGACTGCTCGGGCCGGCTGCGACGTTCCGCAAACGGTTCGCCGAGCCGATCGAACGACACGGCGATGTCGAGGCCGCCGAGCGGCTACGCCGGATCACCGGCCCTTTCGTGTTGCGCCGACTGAAGACCGACTCGTCGATCATCTCGGATCTGCCGGAGAAGCTCGAAATGGAGGTGCTCTGCAACCTCACCGCCGAGCAGGCCGCCCTGTACCGGGTGGTGGTCGACGACATGCTCGCCCGGATCGAGACCAGCGACGGCATCGAACGACGTGGTCTGGTGCTGGCCACCATGACCCGGCTCAAGCAGGTCTGCAACCACCCGGCCCAGCTGCTGCGTGACGGCTCGCCGCTGGAGGGCCGGTCCGGCAAGCTGGCCCGCCTGACCGAGATCCTGGAGGAGGTGCTGGCGGCGGGGGAGCGGGCTCTGCTGTTCACGCAGTACGCCGAGTTCGGTGCGATGCTGCGCGGTCACCTGTCGGCGCGGTTCGGCCGGGAGGTGCTGTTCCTGCACGGCGGCCTCGGCAAGGCCGAGCGGGACGCCATGGTGCAGCGCTTCCAGTCGGGGGAGGGTCCGCCGCTGTTCGTCCTCTCCCTCAAGGCCGGTGGCACCGGGCTCACCTTGACCGCGGCGAATCACGTGGTGCACGTGGACCGGTGGTGGAACCCGGCGGTGGAGGACCAGGCCACCGACCGGGCGTTTCGGATCGGGCAACGGCGACGGGTGCAGGTCCGCAAGTTCGTCTGCGCCGGCACGGTGGAGGAGAAGGTGGCCGCGATGATCGCCGAAAAGCGCAGCCTGGCCGAGCGGGTGGTCGGCACCGGCGAGCAGTGGATCACCGAGTTGTCCACCGGCCAGTTGCGTGACCTGTTCGCCCTGGAGGCCGGCGCGGTGGTCGAATGACCGACTTCGCCGACTACGGGCGTCCCCGCCGGGTGGACGGGGGGCTGCGGGCGCGCAGCGCCCGGGGCGCGATCGGCAGGTCCTGGTGGTCCCGGCGTTTCCTGGAGGTGTTGGAGTCGTTCGCGCTCGGCACCCGGCTCACCCGGGGCCGGTCGTACGCGCGGGCCGGTCAGGTGCTCACGCTCGACGTCGCACCGGGACGGGTCAGTGCGGTGGTGCAGGGGTCCCGGCCGCAGCCGTACCGGGTGTCCATCGCGCTGAAGCCGTTCCCGGCCGCGCTCTGGTCCCGCATCGAGGCGGAGCTGGCCGGGCAGGCGTTCTTCAGCGCCCGCCTGCTCGCCGGGGACCTCCCCGACGAGTTGGAGGAGCTGTTCGTCGCCGCCGGCGCGCCGCTCTTTCCGGCCGGGGTGGACGAGCTGACCCAGCGGTGTAACTGCCCCGACTTCGCGGTGCCGTGCAAGCACCTGGCGGCGACGTTCTACCTGCTGGCCGAGGCGTTCGACGCGGACCCGTTCGAGCTGCTGCACTGGCGCGGCCGATCCCGCGCGGAGCTGCTCGATGAGCTCCGCGCCCGGCGGGTCGAGGCCACCGGTGTCGCCCTGCCACCTGACCCGGTCGATCCTCCGTCCGATTCGGACGACGGAGGGTCGGCAGTGGACACCGTGTCGCCTATCGGCGCGGCTCGTGCGCTCGCCGGGCTGTCGGCGACCCCGCTGGCCGAGTCGGCGGACCGGTTCTGGATGCCGCCGGTGCCGTTGCCCGATCGGCCGCCCCGACTGGTGACCGGCCCCGACCTACTACTGCGCCAGCTCGGAGCGCCAGCGCCGGCCATCGGTGGGCCGGGACTGCTCGAACGGTTGCGCCGCGCGTACCGGGCGTTCGGCCCGGCCGACCGGTAGGCCGTCACGTCCAGCGGCGGCGGAACCGCCACATGATCGCTGCGTTGGCCACCAGCACCACCGCGCAGATCGCGCCGGTCAGCCGACCGGCGAACACGGCTATCGCCGGGAGTGACGCCCACAGCACGATGGTCAACAACATCAGGTAACGGCCCCTGCGGGCCCGGGCCCGGTGGTCCAGCCGGGCAAAGAAGGCCGGGTCACTCTCCCGGAGCTGACGGGTGATCTGGTCGAACCTGCGCTGATCCTCTTTGCTGAGCATGGCGCTGCCTTCCCCTCACGCGTTCAGCGGTTCGGCGGCATACCCGCTGCGGTGGCGGCTCACGCTCGCCCGCTGCTGCTACTTTTCCCTCCCGGGAGGGCACGTGAGGGCACCTCATGTCCGGCTTACCCGAGCCTTAAGTTTGCCTGTGGTGGCGAACGGCGCGGAAAGTGTCGCGTACGGCGTCGTGGTCCGATCCGTGCCCGGCTGCCGCGCGTAGGCCCTGCTGGGAAGGTCCGCGCATGTCCCCGGCCCGCCACCTGCCCCAGATGTCGCACTGAGCGCTGTCTTAAGTGCCCTCACAAGGGTGTTCAGCCCACCTTGAAGGCACCTGGGGCCTTGGCTACCTTGCCGTAGCAACCCCCCTCAGGCAACAGTCGCCGCACCTGCCGCACCTGCCCGGTCGCAGCTTTCGGCGCTCATCAGAAATCGGGATTGGTACATGGCCGACCAGAATGTGCCACCACGTCGACCGCGGGACGACCGCGGTTGGGACGGACGCCAACACCACAGCGCGGACGGCTACGGCGACCCCAACACGTCCGCACCCTACGGGTACGACTCGCCCCACCCCTACCAGGGCGGCTACCCCGCGCAGGCAGACCCGCGCCAGCAGTACGGCGACGGGTACGCGCACGCCGGACACCCCGCCCCCGCGCCGCGCGGCCCGCAGTGGGTCGGCCCGGAGGGTCTCGGCCGTCCGGCCCCGGCGCGGCCAGCGGGCACCGGACTCCCCACTCTGGACGATGACGACGAGCCGGGTCGCAAGGTCGGCCGGCGCAAGGCCATGGTCGCCCTCGGCGGCACCGCTGCCGTCGTCGCCGGTGGCGCGGCACTCGCCATGACCCCGCAGCTCCGCGGCCTGTTCGGCGACGAGGCCGTCGCCGGCGACGCGACCGGCAGCACGGTGACCGACGGCACCGCGGCGCGGCCCAGCGGCCAGCAGCCCAGCACGGTGCGCACCTACACCGAGCAGAACGAGAGCTACATGGGCTCCCGGGCCGGTGAGGCGCTGAAGAAGAACGCGCCGACCAGCGGACGGACCCTGCCCGGTCCGGCCGCAGCCGCGGCGGCGACCCCGGTGACCGTCAAGACCGTGCTGTCCAAGGACCCGATCCTGCACCTGGCCCGGCGCGCCACCTTCGGGCCGACGCCCGCGGTGATCGCCGACATCAAGAAGCAGGGCATCGACGCCTGGATCCGCGCCCAGTTGGCCCCGGAGAAGATCGAGCCGAGCAAGGCCGAGCTGAAGCTCACCGAACTGCCCACCCTGAAGCTCAACGTGCAGCAGTTGCGCGCCCAGCGGGACCAGCTCAACGAACAGGGCGCCCAGCCGGAGCGGGAAATGGTCGACGCGACCATCGCCCGGCAGATCTGGTCCAACCGCCAACTGTTCGAGGTGATGGTCGACTTCTGGAACGACTTCCTGCACGTCGCCGCCGACTTCGACGGCGGTGAGGTCTATCGCAACTCCTTCGACCAGGACGTCGTGCGCAAGCACGCGCTGGGCAGCTACCCGGAGATGCTGGCCGCCGCGAACAAGCACCCCGCGCTGCTGATCTACCTGAACCAGAAGGACTCCCGCAAGGACGCGATCAACGAGAACCTCGCCCGGGAGAACCTCGAGCTCTACTCGGTCGGCGTCGACGGTGGTTACGAGGAGCAGGACGTCCGGCAGGCCGCCATGCTGCAGACGGGCCGCGGCATCGACAAGGACGGCAAGTACGTCTTCAAGCCCGAGCAGCACTACGTCGGCAAGGTGAAGATCCTCGGGTTCAGCCACCCGAACAACTCGGCGGACCCGAAGAAGGCCGACGCGGCGATCGACGCGTACATCACCTACATCGCACTGCACCCGTCGACCGCGAAGTACGTCGCGCAGAGTCTGGCGACGCGGTTCGTCTCGGACACCCCGCCGAAGTCCCTGGTGGACCGGCTCACCAAGATTTACATCACCAACAGCGGCCGGATCAAGCCGGTGCTGATGGCGCTGTTCTCCTCCTCCGAGTTCTGGGCCGGTGTGGGCCAGAAGGTGCGCCGGCCGATGGAGTACCTGGTCGCCACGTACCGCACGCTGGGCGTCTCGCCTGACGCGTCGCCGAAGCACAACAACGGCGACAACAAGCGCACGCCGTACGCCCGGGGCCTGCGGCAGATCCACGACAAGCTGCGCGAGCTGGGCCACTACCCGATGGGTCAGCCCACCCCGGACGGCTACCCGGATGTCTACGTCGCCTGGACGTCGGCCGGCACCATGGTCAACGGCTGGAACGAGGCGGGCGAGATCCTCGCCGGCTACCGCACCACCTTCACGTACACGGCACCGGAGAAGTTGGTCGCCAAGCCGCCGACCACCGCCGGGGCGTACGTGGACGCACTCTCCCTGCGGCTGGTGGGTCAGAAGCTGAGCACGCGGGAGAAGAACCTGATCCTCGGCGTGGCCGGAGTGCCGGCGACCGCCAAGGTCGACGCCACGTTCAACGGGGCCATCACCGCCGTAGCGCGGGCGATCCTCGCTTCCCCCCAGCACCACCTCCGGTGAGGCACCCGATGGAGAAGACTGTGTACAAATCTTTCCCCCTGCACCCCGAATGCCCCGACGTGCGGCGGCTGGCCGACAACCCGGCCGAGGCGTTGCTGCGCGCGGAGGCGGACATCGTCGCTGCCGAGAACGCCGCCGAGTTCGACCGCTACCGCACGCTGGAAAACCTGGAGGAGGCCCAGCAGGACGGTCGTGGCGTCACCCGGCGGACCTTCGTCGTCGGTGCCGCGGCCACCGCCACCGCCCTGGCCACCGCACAGTTCGTCACCACCTCGGCGTCGTTCGCGGCGACGAAGACCGGCACCCTGATCCACGTCTTCCTCTACGGCGGGCTGGACGGGTTGAGCCTGATCGCGCCGGACAACGACGCCGTGCTCGCCAAGGCCCGCCCCGATCTGCTGCTCGGCAACGACTCGCTGGCCCTGGACCGCGGCTTCAAACTGACAAGCGCGTTCAAGCCGCTGGAGAAGTGGCTCGCAGCCGGTCAGCTGGGCTTCATCCCGGCGACCTCCGACGAACGGCTGTCGCGTAGCCACTTCCAGGCCGCGGACGCCTGCAACCTGGGTGGGCTGCCCAACGAGACCGGCGGCCGGGGTTGGCTCGACGGTCTGGTCGACAACCTGGGCAAGGGCACCGCGTTCCGCAGCGTCGGCATCGGCAGCACGCTGCCCCGCTCACTGGTGGGCAACAACGGCGCGCTGTCGCTGAACAACGTCGGGTCGCTGCGACTCAACGGCGACGAACGATTCCGGGCCGCCACCGAGAAGGCCATCAAGGGGCTCTTCACCGGGATCAACCACCCGGTCGAGGAGGCCGTGCAGGAGGGCATGGGTGCGCTGGCCACCGCCCAGCAGTTGGCCGCCAAGCCCTACCAGCCCGTCGAGGGTGTCAAGTACGAGGGCGTCGGCAACGCCTTCAAGCAACTCGCTCAGCTGATCAAGGGTGGTGCCAACGTCCGGGTCGCCACCGTCGGCATGGGCGGTTACGACACCCACGAGAACCAGGGCACTCGTGAGGGCGGCCAACTGCACCGCCGTCTCAACGAGTTGGCCAGCGCGATGGCCGCCTTCTTCACCGACCTCGGCCCGCAGGCCGCCGATGTGACGATCATGGTGTCCAGCGAGTTCGGCCGCCGGGTCGGCTCCAACAGTGGCGGCACCGACCACGGGCACGGCGGGGTGGTCACCCTGCTCTCCGGCAAGAAGCTGGCCGGCTCTGTGCTCGGCAACTGGAACGGTCTGGACAAGCTGGACTCCGGTGACGTGCCGGAGGACAACAACATGTTCAACGTCTACGGCGCGGTGGCTCAGGGCCGGTTCGGGCTCACCAACGCGGAGGTCGACAAGGTCTTCCCCCGCCAGAAGTACGCCCCGATGAAGCTGTACGCGTGACGCATTCGCACACCCACGCCGCCGGCCGTCGTACCGGGACCTCGTCCCGGCACGGCGGCCGGTCGCCTGCCCCCGTACCCCCGCAGATCCCGGACCGGCGCGGACCCGGCGGCCGGCGGCTGCTGGGCGCGCTGCTCCTGGTCGGCCTGCTCGCCAGCGTGCTGCCGTGGTGGCTGGGCACCCCCGCCGGTTCGTTGCGGAGCACCGCGGCCACCGTCACCGCGGCGGGCCGGATCAGCGGCCTGGTCGCCGGCTACCTGCTGCTGGTGCAGGTGTTGATGATGAGCCGGCTACCGGTGCTGGAACGGTGGATCGGCGGCGAGCAGATGGCCCGCTGGCATCGCGACGTCGGCGCCACCCTGCTGGTGGCCGTGCTGGCGCACCTGTCGCTGATCCTCGTCGGCTACGCGGACCTGCGTAACCAGTCGGTTCTCGCCGAGGTGGGCACGCTGCTCGGCGACTACGAGGACATGGTCTCGGCGTTCGTCGCCGCCGGCATCATGATGTTGGTCGGGTTCAGCAGCATCCGGGCGATCCGGCGGGCGCTGCCCTACGAGCTGTGGCACCTGCTGCACCTGTCCAGCTACCTGATCCTGCTGCTCGGCTTCGGTCACCAGTTCACCCACGGCGCGCAGCTGTACAAGCCCGGCCCGGTCCGCACCGGTTGGATCGCGCTCTATCTGCTGGTGGTCGCCGCACTACTCTGGGGTCGGGTGATCGTGCCGCTGGCGTTCAACCTGCGCTACAAGCTGCGGGTCGCCGACGTCATCGCGGAGAGCCCGGACACCATCTCCATCTACCTCACCGGTGAGCGGCTGGGCCGGCTGGCAATGCTCGGTGGCCAGTACTTCCGCTGGCGCTTCCTCACCCGGGGCTGCTGGTGGCAGTCGCATCCGTTCTCCGTCTCCGCCGCCGCGAACGGTCGCTGGTTGCGGCTCACCGTCAAGGTCGTCGGTGCGCACACCGCGGACCTGCGCGACCTGGACCCGGGCACCCGGGTCTGGGCGGAGGGCCCGTCGGGCACCTTCACGGCCGCGCACCGGGTCCGCGAGCGGGCACTGCTGATCGCTGGCGGCAGCGGCATCACGCCGATCCGGGCCATGCTGGAGGAGTTGCCGCCGGGTGCCGCCCTGATCTACCGGGCCCGTACCCCGGCCGACGTGCTGCTCAGCCGTGAGCTGGACTGGCTGGCTCAGGAGCGCGACACCTCGGTCTGGTATGTCATCGGCTCCCGCGACGACCCCGGCCCCCGTCAGCTGATCAGCCCGGACGGGTTGCGTCAACTGGTGCCCGACGTGGCCCGGCGCGACGTCTACCTGTGCGGACCACCCGGGCTGGTGGAGCAGTCGGTGCGCGCGCTGCGCCGGGCCGGCGTGCCCCGACGGCAGATCCACCTGGCCACGTTCGAGTTGTAGGAAGGCAATCCCATGCGTCGCGCGTTGCTCGCGATCACCGGCCTGGCCGCCAGCACCACCGCGCTTGTGGTGTTCAAGGGCTCGCCGGCCGCCACCCAGGTCGCCCAGAACCTGCCGAGCGCCCAGCCGGTCGACCCCACCCCGCAGAGCGTCGACCCGAGCGCCGCCCCGCCCGCCGACCCGGCGGCCGGGGCACCGACACCGTCGGTGGCCCCCAACGCGCCGTCGTCGCCCAAACCCAGCAAGCGCACCACCCCGCCGTCCGGCACCCGCACCACCACGAAGGCACCCGCAGCGCCGCGGACCACCACCAAGGCACCGCAGCCGACCAACCGCCGGGTCACCGGGCCGGGCGTGGACAACGAGTACGGGTACGTCCAGGTGCAGATCGTGGTCTCCGGTAACCGGATCGTCGACGCCGTCGCACTGTCACTGCCCAGCGGAGGTGAATCCGACATCCACAGCGGCGACGTCAGCGGCAGGTACGACGGCACCGGCGGCGAGGTGGTGCAGAAGCAGAGCGCCAACGTCAACACCGTCTCCGGTGCCACCGAGACCAGCAACTCCTACAAGCAGTCGCTGCGGGGCGCGATCGAGCAGGCGTTCTGACGTGCCGGCGGCGATGACCCGACCCGGGCTGTGCCGGGTCGAACAGATCATGGGTACGGCGATCACCCTGGACCTCGCCGACGACCTGCCAGCGGCGACCCTGCGCCAACTGGCCGACGAGGTCTTCGCCTGGATGCGTGAGGTGGACGCCCGGTTCAGCACGTACAAGCCGGACAGCGAGGTGTGCCGGTTCGACCGGGGTGAGGTGTTGCTCTCCGAGGCGTCGGCGGACCTGCGGTTCGTGCTGGAGGCGTGCGCTGACCTGTGGGGTGCCACCGACGGGTTCTTCGACGCGTACGCCACCGGGCGGCTCGACCCGTCCGGCTTCGTCAAGGGCTGGGCAGCCCAGGTCGCCTCGGATCGCCTGCTCGCCGCGGGTGCCGCGAACCACTGTGTGAACGCCGGCGGAGATGTGCGCGTGCGGGGCCTCTCACCGGCCGGGGCGCCATGGCGCATTGGCATCCGGCACCCGTGGGACGCCATGGCGACCTGCCTGGTGCTCACCGGGACCGACCTGGCCGTGGCCACGTCCGGCGTCTACGAGCGGGGCCGGCACGTGCTGGACCCGCGCCGGGGCGCGCCGGCCAGCGGATTGCGCTCGGTGACGGTGATCGGCACCGACCTCGGGGTCGCTGACGCGTACGCCACCGCGGCCCTGGCCATGGGGGTCACCGGTCTCGGCTGGTTGGACCGCCTCGCCGACCACAGCCACGCCGTCGTCACCGATGACGCCCGCCAATACCACTCCGCCAGCGCCCCGCTGACCGACTAGCTCCGCCAGCGCCTTGCTGGCCGACTAGCTCCGCCAGCGGGACGCTGGCCGACTAGCGGAGCGGGCGGTGCGTGCCGGCCGGGCGGGAGCCGGTGGGGCGTGGGCGGCCGGGGCGTGATCCGGACGGCCGGGTGCCGGCCCAGCGGTGCCGTGGGTGGGAGCGCCGGGGCGGTTCGGTGCCGCCGGGATGAGGCGCTCTGTCGTCCGTGGACATCTTTCCCCCGTTCGTGGCGCGCGTTCGCGCCGTCTCCCTGTCAACGAGGACCGCCGCCCCGGCGACGCTGTCGGGCACCGGATGGAATCGTCGACAGGGCTTGTCTCACATGCCTCGTCGGGGTAGCGGCAGGTGACCGGGGAGCAGGTCGGGGGCGAGCGTCACCCCGGTGGCGCGCAGTGCCCCGATCAACGTGTTCTGCACGAGGTACGAATCCGGAAGTTGCCAGCGGGCCTGCTCGGGGGCGACCGCCCAGCGGACCGTCCCCTCCGGCAGTCGGGTGGGCGGCGCGGGGATCCACGAGCCCGGCCCGTGCCGGACCACGTGGAAGCAGTGCTCCAACTCCGGCCGGAGCGGATCGCCGGGGCGGACCAGGAACATCCACCGCCCGGTGGGGGTGACCAGCACCGGCCCGCGTACGCCGGTGCCGGCCGGGTGGATCTGCACCGCGTCGAGCACGTGCCGGCCCAGGTGGGCGGGCACCTCCAGCACGTCGAAGGCCCGGCCGGTGGGCAGCAGCACCCCGTGTGGGCGGTTCCGCCACCAGGTGGCCACCCGGGACGGGTCGGCGCTGGCGGCCAGCTCCCAGTTTTCCAGGGCGGGGTGGCAGCCCACGGTGGGACAGCCGGCCCGCCCACAGACGAAGCGGCTGCGGGCCAGACAGGCGCCCGGGGTGACCTCCCAGCCGTGTGCGGCGTACCGCATGGCGACCCGGCGCAGCCGGACCCGTTCCAGCGGCGACAGTTCGGCGACGCGTGGTACGACGTTCCCCCACATATGTGCCATCTCCCCTCGTCGGGCCCGGCGATCGCCAGGTCGCATGTCGAGCACCGTCACTGCCGTAACCCGCAATCGTTGAGGTTGACGAACGGCCCGTGCAACTTGCACGAAAAGTACGAGGGTTGCCTGTCCGGCTGACGTACATCGTGTGCGACCAGCGAAAACCTGAAAGTGAACGAAGGCCGCCGCACCCGCGGGCATCGCCGCGACTCGATCGGTCGCCGGCGGCAGGGGAGGATGGGAAGATGGACGAGCTACCCATAGGACGGCGAGTTGCCTACTGGCGGGGCCGACGCAAGATGTCGCAGCAGGTCTTCGCCGACCGGCTGGGCAAGTCGAAGAGTTGGGTGGACAAGGTCGAACGCGGCGTCCGTCGGTTGGACAAGTTCTCCGTCCTCTACGAGATCGCCGACATCCTCCAGGTGGACGTCCAGCTCCTCATGGGCAAGGACCCGGAGCGCCGCACCGACGCGCTGAACTGCATCGACCAGATCGAGGTGCAGGAGATCCGGGCGGCACTGGAGCGCTACGACTCGATGAGCGCGTACTTCGACGCGGTGCCGTGTCCGCCACCGCTGGAAGACATGCGCAAGGCCGTCAACCATGCCTGGCTCACCTACCAGTACGGCCGCTACGGGATGCTCACCCGGGCGCTGCCCAAGCTGCTGCGTGACGCCCAGGCTGCCGACGCCGCCTACGGCGGTGCGCAGGCCGCCGAGGCGGCTCACCTGCTCGGGCAGGTCTACCAGATCGCCTCCTCGGTGCTGCGCAAGCTCGGCGAGTGCGAGCTCGCCTGGTTGGCCGCGGACCGGTCGATGGCGGTGGCTCAGCGGGCCGACGACCCGCTGCTCGCTGGCATCGCCACCACCCGGGTCTGCAACGCCCTGGTCGCGATGGGCCGGGCTCGTCCCGCGCTCGAGCTGAACGTCCAGATCGCCAACCGGCTGGCGCCGGGCGGCAGTAACGAGGTCTCCCCGGCCCGGCTCTCCGTCTACGGGATGCTGCTGCTCCAGGGCGCGATGGCCGCGTCCCGCATCGGCGACTCGGCCAGCGTCGACGACCTGATCAACTGTGCGCAGGAGGCCGCCAACCTGCTCGGGGGCGACCACAACCACTACTGGACGTCGTTCGGCCCGACAAATGTCCAACTGCACCGGGCCGCCGCCGCGGTGGAGTTGGGCGACGGGGGCCGAGCCGTGGAGGTGCACCAGCTGATCGCGGAGCCCTCCTTCAACGCGCTGCTGCCCGAGCGCCGCGCCCACCACCTGCTCGACATCGCCCGCGGGTACGCCCAACTGGGCGATGTGGCGAACGCCGGCGAGATGCTTCTGCTGGGTGATCGACTCGCCCCGTCGGAGATCCGCTGCCGGCCGATCGCGCACGAGGTGATGTCGGACGTCCTTCGTCGCACACGTGGTGCGCCGCCTTCTCCGGTAGCGGAGTTGGCTGAGCACATGGGAGTAGGGGTATGAGCGCGGAGCCGGTTTGATGGCCGGTTCATCGCGCAACAGCGGGCACCGCGAGGTGCTCTACGTCATCGCCTGCGGTTCGCCGCTGGCACGGCACGTCGGTCGTCTGGTCGACCTTGCCCAACAGGATGGTTGGGACGTCTGCGTGGTGACCACGCCGGACGGCGCAAAGTTCGTCGACCAGGCGGCCCTGACTCGGCAGACCGGTCACCCGGTGCGGACGCACTACAAGAACCCCGGTGACCCGGACGTGTTGCCGCCCGCCGACGCCATGATCGTCTGCCCGGCCACCGTCAACACGGTCAACAAGTGGGCGGCCGGGATCACCGACACCCTCGCGCTCGGCCTGCTGATCGAGGCGCAGGGCAAGGGCGTCCCCGTCGTTGCGGTGCCGTACACCAACGACGCGATGGCCTCCCACCCGGCGTTTCGTGCCGGGGTGGCCCGGCTGGCCGAGTGGGGCGTCACGGTGCTCTTCGGTGATCAGGTGATCGCCCTGCATCCGCCGGGCACGGGGGAGCAGCACCTGCACGCCTTCCCGTGGGCGAAGCCTCTGGCCGCGCTGCAGGCCGTCTCCTGGAGCGTCGCCTAGCGCTCACGGCTGGGCTTTCGCACGGCGCGGTCGGGCCGGGCGTCACCGCTGGGCCGCCTCCGCGCCGGTAAGCTGGCCCGCCGTGAGCACAAGCGGATCCGCCCCCACGGTGACTGACGTGGTGGCCGAGCTGGAGCGGCGCTATCCGCCGGTCTGGGCTGAGGAGTGGGACCGAGTGGGCCTGGTGCTCGGTGAGCCGGCCGCCCCGGTCCGCCGGGTGCTCTGTGTGGTCGACGTGGTGCCCGAGACGGTCGCCGAAGCGCTGGCCGCCGACGTGGACATGATCGTTTCGCATCACCCGCTGCTGCTGCGAGGGGTCTCGTCGGTCGCCGCGACGACCTTCAAGGGGCGGATCATCCACCAGCTGATCCGGGCCGGGGTGGCGCTCTACGCGGCGCACACCAACGCCGACGTGGCCGCCCCGGGCGTCTCCGACGCCCTCGCTGCCCGATTCGGGCTGACCGGGCTGCGCCCCTTGCAGCGGCCCGCGCCCGGCTCGCCCGCCCACGGCGACGACCGGGGTTTTGGTCGGATCGGCGAGCTGCCGCAGCCGATGACCCTCGCCGAGCTGACCCGGCACGCCGCCGCCGTGCTCCCCGTCACGTCCTGGGGAGTTCGCGCCGCAGGGGATCCCGGGCGTATGGTTCGTACCCTCGCCGTCAGCGGCGGGTCGGGGGACAGCTTCCTCGGCGCCGCGACCGCCGCCGGGGTGGACGCGTTTCTCACCGCCGACCTGCGGCACCATCCGGCCGGCGAGCACCTCGCCGCCGATGGTCCCGCCCTGATCGACGCCGCCCACTGGGCGACCGAACGACCGTGGCTGGACGACCTGGCCGCCCTCCTACGGGAGGCACTGGGCGTCGAGACGCTGGTGTCCGACCTGGACACCGACCCGTGGACCGTGCACGCCGCCGCACCCGCTGTGGACGACAAGGAGCCCGACCGTGAAGGCTGACCCTCAGGTGCAGCGCCGCCTGCTCGACCTCCAGGCGATCGACACCAACCTCGCCCAGCTCGCCCACCGCAGGCGAACGCTTGCCGAGCGGGCCGAGCTGGAGTCGCTGGCCCGGGAGTTGTCGTCGTTGGAGGACGAGCGGGTCCGCGCCCAGGTGGCCGTCGACGACCTGGACCGGGACATCGCCCGGCTGGAGAAGGACGTCGATCAGGTCCGGGCCCGTAAGGAGAAGGACCAGAACCGGCTGGCCGCCGGCACCGGCCCGGCCCGTGAGTTGGAGGCGCTCCAGCACGAGTTGGTCTCGCTGAACCGGCGCCAGGGCGACCTGGAGGACGCCGAGCTGGAGCTGATGGAGCAGCGGGAGACCGCGCAGGGCGTACTGGACGGCGTGGAGCAGCGGCTGGCCGACACCCGTGACAAGCGGGCCGCCACCGAGCAGCGCCGCGACGACGCGATGGCCGAGATCGCCAAGGAGGAGGAGTTCAAGCGAGGGGCCCGTCAGCCGCTCGCCGCCGACCTCCCCGGCGACCTGGTCAACCTCTACGACAAGATCCGCGAGGACACCGGGCTCGGTGCCGCGCTGCTCACCGCGGGCCGCTGCGGCGGGTGCCGGTTGGAGCTTTCCGGTGCCGACCTGGCCCGGATCCGCAAGAGCGCCCCGGACGACGTGGTCCGCTGTGAGGACTGCCGACGGATCATGGTCCGCACCAACGAGTCAGGTCTGTAGGTCGTGGCACCGCGCGTGGTCGCCATCGAGGCCGACGGCGGGTCCCGGGGCAACCCCGGCCCCGCGGGCTACGGCGCGGTGGTGCGCGACCCGGAGACCGGGGAGGTGCTCGCCGAGCGCTCCGAGTCGATCGGCACGGCGACCAACAACGTCGCCGAGTACCAGGGGCTGATCGCCGGGTTGACCGCCGCCGCCGAGCTGGGTGCCGCCGAGGTGGACGTCCGGATGGACTCCAAGCTGGTGGTCGAGCAGATGTGCGGCCGGTGGCAGATCAAGCACCCCGGCCTGCGACCCCTCGCCGCTCAGGCCGCCGGTTTGGTGGGCCGGTTCGCCGCAGTCCGGTTCGCCTGGATCCCCCGCGAACAGAACCGACACGCCGACGCGCTCGCCAACGCCGCCATGGACGCCGCTGCCGGTCGACCCACGGCTACGTCGGCCAGTCCGCGCGCGGCTACGCCGGCCACCAGTCCGCGCGCGGCTACGCCGGCCACCGGCAGCGACCCGGCGACCGCGCCGGCCTCGTGGGAACCGCGGCCGAGTTTCACCGCGACCCGGCTGATCCTGGTCCGGCACGGCGAGACCGAATACACCGAGCAGCGGCGCTACTCCGGCCGTGGCGACGTGCCGCTCTCCGAGAAGGGCCGGGCACAGGCCCGGGCCACCGGCGCGCGGGTGGCCGCGCTGGCCCCGTCCGTCGCGGCCGTGCTCAGCTCACCGCTGTCCCGGTGTACGTCGACCGCGGCGGCGATCGCCGGGGCGCTCGGTGACGTGCCGGTCCGCACCGAGGACGACCTGATCGAGTGCGATTTCGGCCAGTGGGAGGGGCGCACCTTCGCCGAGGTGCGCCAGCAGTGGCCGGGGGAGATGGACGCCTGGCTCGCCTCACCCCGGATCGCCCCGCCGGGCGGGGAGTCGTTCACCCACGTCGCCGAACGTGCCCACCGCGTCATAGCTGGGCTCCTCACCGCGTACCCCGGGGAGACCGTGGTGGTCGTCTCGCACGTCTCGCCGATCAAGCTGGTGCTGCGCGACGCGCTCGCGGCCGGCGACGGGTTCCTGCATCGGCTCTTCCTGGACGCGGCCGGCATCTCGGTGCTCGACATGTGGCCCGACGGCGGCGTCGCCGTCCGCACGGTCAACGACACCGCCCACCTCGCCAAGATCGACTAATTCCCATCTGCCGGGAGGGTTCCGGCTCGATGGCCCGAACCTGTGCCGAACTGTTGACAGTGGATGGACACCGATTCAAGATCGGTTCGTGCGAAGCGTTTACCTGACGAAGCGGGGTCACATCGACCTCCTGCGCGTCGCCAGCGCAGCCTGTCGACGCTCCATCTGACGCCGGGTTCCCCTTCCCTCGCACGCTGCAGGCGTTTCCCATCCCCGCTGGTCTCCGGCCCCGCGGCGCGTCCGCCTGCGCGTCCCCCTCCGACAGGAGATCCGTCATGCTGTCCGCAAGACGTCTACCCCGGCTCACCGCGACCGCGGTGAGCGCCGTGCTGCTCGCGACCGTTGCCCTGACCGAGCCGGCATCCGCCACCTCGCTGCCCACGGTGCCGCCAGCCTCCGTCGACCTCTCCGACGTGAAGGGCTACCCCCAGCAGAGCACTCTCCCGGTCTGGCCGGACAACCCGGCCGACGCTTCCATCCCGATCGGCGTGATTCCCTACGACGAGATCGCACCGAAGCTGAACGCGCTCCAGCGGGCCAGCGACCGGGTCTCCGCCCGGGTCGCCGGGAAGTCCGCCGGCGGCTACGACCTGTACGCGGTCACCGTGACCGCGCCGGAGAGTCGCAGTGCGGCGCGGCAGCAGGAGACCTGGAAGCGGCTCATCGAGGACGATCCGGCCCGGGCGCAGCGGGACCGCAAGCTGCTCGCCGGTTACAAGACCCCGCTCTTCGTCAACGCCAACATCCACGGCAACGAGTGGGAGGGCACCGACGCCGCGCTGCGGGTGATCGAGGAGTTCGCCACCGACCGCACCCCGGAGGTCGCCGAGCTGCTGCGGCGCAACCGGCTGGTCTTCAACATCACCTCGAACCCGGACGGCCGAGTCGCCGGCACCCGGGCCAACGCGGCCGGCTACGACCTCAACCGCGACCTGACCATCGTCGCGCAGCCCGAGACCAACCTCATCCGCGACCTGATCATCGACACCAAGCCGATCATCACGCTGGACCTGCACGGGTACGTCAATCCGACCCTGCTGCACCCCAGCACCCCGCCGCACAACGTCAACAACGAGTACGACCTGTACATCAAGCACGGCCTGCCCAACGCGTTGGCGATCGAGGAGGGCCTGCGCGGCCTCGGGTACGCCGAGACCCAGCGGGCCCGGATCCCGTTCCGCGATGACGAACCGGGCGTGTGGGACGACTTCCCGCCGATCTACGTGCCGTCGTTCGCCATGTTGCAGAGCAGCATCCCGTACACGATCGAGGCTCCGCTGAACCCGCGCGGCAGCTCGCTCACCCCGGCCGAGCGGGTACGCCGCTCCGGTATCAACATCGACGTGCACGAGGTGGCGATCCGCACCTCGTTGCGCTACATCCAGGACCACCGGGCCGAGGTGCTGCACGATCAGGCCGAGGTCTACCGCCGGGGCCTGGCCGGTGAGCCGTTGCGCGACATTCCCGACGGCTACGTGCCGGGCTGGGGACCGGAGGACAACTACAACACCACCTTCCCCCGGGCGTACGTCATTCCGAGCGGCACCGGGCAGCGTTCCGGGCCGGCTGCGGCCCGCCTGGTCGACCTGCTGATCAGCAGCGGTGGCCGGGTGTGGCGTGCGAAGCAGGCGTTCACCGCCGGCGGCAAGCACTACCAGGCCGGCTCGTACGTCGTCGACATGCACCAGCCCAAGCGCGGCCTGGTCAACTCGCTACTCGAACCGGGCGCGGACATCACCGACCGGGTGAACGACCTCTACGCCGGCCCGGCCGCCTGGAGCCAGGGGCTCACCTGGGGCGCCACCGTGGACACCGTGTGGAACACCCTGCCCCGGGTACGCCTGGAGCGGACCTACGACGGGCGGGCCGAGGGCACCCTGCCCGCCGGCCGCTCCGACCTGCGCCTGGATCTGCGAGACGCTGCCGACCTGCTCGCGGTGAACTCGCTGCTCGCCAAGGGCGTCGAGGTCTACCGGCTCGCGGACGGGTCGGTGGTCGTCCCCGGCACCCCGACCAACCGTAAGTTGGCCGGTGCCGAGGTCAAGGCCCACGCGGTCAGCTTCGAGCCTGCGCCGGCCCATTGGCAGGGCACCCCGCTGGACCGGGTCGTGGTCGGCTATCTCGGCACGGTCGAGGAACGGGACACCCTCGCCGACCTCGGTTTCGAGGCGCGTGCGGTGACCGCCGCGACGCTCACCGACACGCTGACCGAGGACGTCGATGTTCTGCTGGTCGCGGACAACGTCAACCTGGCGAACCTGACCGCCGAGAATCGGGCCGCCCTGGACCAGTTCCTCGCGCGGGGCGGTGGCGTGGTCGGCCTGGGCACCGCAGGGGCGTCCTTCAGCAACGCCGCCGCGCTGCTGACCGTGACCGCCACCGCGGCGCCGAGCCTGGCCAGTGGTGTCGCCAACATCGTGAACAACGGGGGACCGGTCACCACCTCGGCCATCCCGCACGCCTTCATCAGCCAGCCCGTCTGGTTCACCAACCTGGGCGCGGGCGTCGAGGTCGAGCAGTCGTACGCCGCCGATCCGCTGCTCGCCGGCTGGTGGGCCACCGACGGCGCGGACGGGCAGGCCGCGGCGGCCAACCAGGCGAGCATCGTGCGGGGCGTCTCCGGCGCCGGAAACGGCGTGGTGTTGTTCGGCACCGACCCGACGTTCCGTCTGCACCCCAAGGGCCTGCAGTCGCAGCTCGGTCGGGCTGTGCTCTGGGCGGCGCAGCGGTGACCCCGACTGGGTGAGCCAGCGATCGGCCTTTGTGGGGCCCGGGTGCGAACCGCACCCGGGCCCCACGCCGTTGTCGGGGCAGCCGCACCTGCTCATCCGTCAGGCGATACCGCCACGCCGTTCGGCGCATCCGGCCAGCCGTTCAGCGCAGCGCCCTCCGGCCGGGCAAGGTGACGGCCAGCACAGGGTCGTAGCCTCCGGCCGTTACATCGAATGCCTCGACTCCCCGGAGGTGTGTCAGATGGCTGCACCCGAACCGGAGGCGCCCACCACGGCGCCGGCCAGGGCGAAGGACCACAGCCCCTGGAACTGGTTGCTCTTCATTCCCATCGTGGTGCCGCTGATCCCGGTCTTCTTCAATGGCGACTCGCCCCGGGTCTTCGGCTTCCCGCGCTTCTACTGGCTGCAACTGGCGTACATCCTGCTCGGCGTCGCCACCACGACGCTGGTCTACCAGATGACGAAGAAGCGGGGACGCCGGTGAGCGCGAGGAGTGAGCCGGTTCTGCGAGCCCCGCAGTCGCGAACGAAGGAGGTTCAGTGATGTGGCGCGACCATCTCACCGAGATCATCGTCTTCACGGTGCTGTTCCTGCTGGTGAGCGCGATGGGCTTCGTGGCCGCCCGGTGGCGGGCACCGAAGGACATGGCGCACCTGGACGAGTGGGGGCTGGGCGGGCGCAGCTTCGGCGGCTGGGTCACCTGGTTCCTGGTCGGCGGTGACCTCTACACCGCGTACACCTTCGTGGCGGTGCCGGCGCTGGTGTTCGGCGCGGGCGCGATGGGCTTCTTCGCGGTGCCGTACACCATCGTCATCTACCCGTTGGTGTTCCTGGTGCTCTGCCGGCTCTGGTCGGTCTCGCACCGGCACGGCTTCGTCACCCCGGCGGACTTCGTCCGCAGCCGGTTCGACTCGCCGGTGCTGGCGCTGCTCGTCGCGATCACCGGGATCGTCGCCACCATGCCGTACATCGCGTTGCAGCTCGTCGGCATCGAGGCGGTGCTCAAGACGATGGGCGTCACCGGCGAGAGCGCGCTGGCCCGACACCTGCCGATCATCATCGCGTTCGCGATCCTGGCGGCGTACACGTACCAGTCGGGGCTGCGCGCGCCCGCGCTTATCGCGTTCGTCAAGGATGCCCTGATCTACGTGGTGATCCTGGTCGCGGTGATCTGGCTACCGCAGAAGCTGGGCGGTTGGGGCAGCATCTTCGACGCCGCCGAGGCGAAGTTCCAGGCCACGGCGCAGAACCCGAACGACGGGATCCTGCTCAACGGCAACAACCAACTCCAGTACGTCACGTTGGCGCTCGGTTCGGCGTTGGCGCTGTTCCTCTACCCGCACAGCATCACCGGCGTGCTGGCCAGCCGGAACCGGGACGTGATCAAGCGGAACATGTCGGCGCTGCCGGCGTACAGCCTGATCCTCGGTTTGATCGCGCTGCTCGGCTACATGGCCATCGCGTCCGGGGTGAAGCCGCTGCCGGGGTCGAAGCCCGGCACCGCGGACGTGAACACGGTCGTACCGGTGCTGTTCGATCAGCAGTTCCCGGACTGGTTCGCCGGTGTGGCGTACGCGGCGATCGGCATCGGCGCGCTGGTGCCGGCGGCGATCATGTCGATCGCGGCGGCGAACCTGTTCACCCGCAACATCTACAAGGAGTACCTGAAGCGGGATGCCTCCCCGGCCCAGGAGGCAAACGTATCGAAGATCACCTCGCTGGTGGTGAAAGTCGGCGCGGTGGCCTGCATCGTCTTCCTCGACCCGCAGTTCTCCATCGACCTTCAGCTGATCGGCGGCGTGATCATCCTGCAGACGTTGCCGGCGGTGGCGCTGGGCCTCTATACCCGCTGGTTCCACCGCACGGGGCTGATCGTCGGCTGGGCGGTCGGCATGGGGCTGGGCATGTGGATGCTCTACCAGGTGGCCAGCCCGACCCGGAAGCACTTCGGTGGTTCGGCGTTCCCGCTGTCGGAGTTCGGCTTCGACACCACCCGGACGATCTACGTCGGCATCGTGGCGGTGGCCGTCAACCTGGCCGTCGCGGCGCTGGTGACGCTGGGACTGCGGGCCGCGAAGGTGGCGGAGGGGGTCGACGGCACCACGCCCGACGACTACTTCGCCGACGAGGGCGACGCCCGGGTCACCCCGGGCGCCGAGCGCGACGCCGACTCGGCCCGCGAACCGGTCGCCTGACCTCGGGCTACGCCCGGGTGCCGACGTGGTCGGTGCCCGGGCTTCCCGGGTCAGCCGGGGCGGTTGCGGTTTATCAGTGCCTGGTTGAGGCGGCCCAGGAGGGCCGCCAGCGTCGTCCGGTCCTCGACGCTCCAGTCGGCCAGCATGTCGCCGTAGAGCCGGGTGCGGGCGGCCTGCACGGCAGCCATCCGCTGCAGACCGGCCGGGGTGGGGGAGATGACCGTGCCCCGTCCGTCGGACGGATCCGGGGTACGGGTGATCAGGCCGTCCCGCTGTAGCGCGGAGACCTGCCGGGTCACGGTCGAGCCGTCCAGGTTGAGCCGGGCGGCGAGCGCCGAGACGTTCTGCGGGCCGGCGTCGGCCAGGTGGCGCAGGATGACGTACGCCGCGCGGTCCAGCACCCGGTGCTCGGCGGTGCCGGTCGCCCGCCGGGTGGCCTCGCCGAAGCGCATCAGCAGGGCCACCTCGGTCTCGATCCGCCCGAGGGTGGCCTCTTCGGCGTCGGTGTCCGCGGAGTGGTCGTCGTTCATAGCTGTATAGTACAGGGATAAGTACCTGTACTATACAGCTAATCGGGGAGTTGAAGTGGATCGGCGTTCCGAACCGAACCGCAGTGCCATCTACGCCACCACATTGGTGGCCTTCCTCGCCATCGCAGGCATCGCCGTCGTCGACCCGATCCTGCCGGCCATCGGCGACGCGATCGGGGTCACCGCCTGGCAGGTCGAGCTGCTGTTCACCGCGTACATCGCGGTCATGGCCCTTGGCATGATCCCGGCGACGCTGGCCAGCGGCCGGTTCGGCTTCAAGCCGGTGCTGATCACCGGCGTCTCCGTGGTCGGCCTCGCGGCGATCCTCGCCTCGTTCAGCGACAACATCGTGCAGCTGTCCGTGCTGCGCGGTGTCTGGGGGCTGGGCAACGCGATGTTCTTCGCGACCGCCATGGTCGTGCTGGTCAACCTGGCCGTCGACCGGGAATGGGTGGTCGGCCTCTTCGAGACCGCCCTGGGCCTCGGCTTCGCCGTCGGCCCGCTGATCGGTGGCCTGCTCGGCCAGATCAGCTGGCGGCTGCCGTTCTTCGTCTGCGGCGTCTTCATGGTCCTCGCCCTGGGCGTGGCCGCCACCAAGCTACGCGAGCCCACAAACCGGCAGGCACCGGTACGCCTCGGCCAGATCTTCGCCACCTACCGCCGACCCGCGTTCATCGCCCTCTGCGTGGTGACCGGCGCGTACAACTTCGTCTTCTTCGTGGTGCTCGGCTACACGCCGCTGTTCCTGGGTCTGGACATCGTCCCGCTGGGGCTGGCGTTCACCGGCTGGGGTCTCGGCCTCGCCACCGGCATCCTGGTGATCGGCCACCGCATGGCCCACCGGATCGGCGCGGTGCAGACCGTCGGCGTCGCCATCGCCGGGCTGCTGATCTGCATGGCCCTCTTCGCCACCTCGACCAGCACCGCCGAGTCGCTCGTGGTGCTGGTGCTCTCCGGCCTGTGCATGGGGCTGGCCAACGCCAACCTCACCGACCTGGCGCTCGGCCTCGGCTCCAGCGACCGTCGGGTCGCCACCGGCGCGTTCAACCTGGTCCGCTGGGGTGCTGCCGCGCCAGCACCGATCATCTCCGGCAAACTCGCCGAGCACTCACTGTCGCTGCCGTTCTGGGTCGGCTTCGGGGTGCTCGCCGTCGGCGTACTCGTCTACCTGGCCTTCGCGCACCTGATGGCCGCAGGCTACGGCGAGCGGGTGCTCTGGTCCCGCTGGAACCGCACCGCCGCGAGTGCCGAACACGAACCGGTCGGCTGACGCGGGCTCGTCTTCAAGATCCGCGCACTTTCGGGGAAACTGCTGCCTCCGCGCTCGCTGAGGCAGCACTTTCCCGGATGTTGCGCGGATCTTGGGGCGTTGGGGTGGTGCGGGCGGGTCGGGGTGCGGGCGGGCAACGTCAGTTGAGGGCGCGCCAGAGCAGGTAGAGGCCGATCGTCGTGCCGAACACCACGATCAACGCCTTGAGCAGCACCGGCGGCAGCCGACGGACCAGCCGGGCGCCCACGTACCCACCGATCAGGGTGGCCGGCGCGACCACCGCGACGGCCGCCCAGTTCACCGGGCCGAACAGGGCGAACACCACAAGCGTCGTGAACCCCACCACCGCGGAGAGCAGATTCTTGATCGCGCTCACCCGCGCCAGGGTCGCGTCCAGCACCAGGGCCAGCCCGGCGACCAGCATCACCCCGAGCGCCGCACCGAAGTAGCCCCCGTACACCGCACCAAGCCCGACCATCGTCTGCACCGCGACCGTCCGCTGGCGTGGCGACAGATCCCGCGGGTGACCGACAAGCCGGCGCAGCGGGTCCTGGAAGGCCAGGACCGCGGTCGCGCCGAGGACCAGAAACGGTACGACCACCTCGAACGCGCGAGCCGGGGTGGCCAGCAGCAGCAGCGCCCCGAGAATCGTGCCGACGATGGTGGTGGGCACCAGCGTGGCCAGCGCACGGGGGCGCGGCAGGTCCAACCGGCTGCCGGCCACGCTGGCCAGATAGCCGGGAAACACGGCGACCGAGTTGCTGACGTTCGCCGGAACCGGGGGCAACCCGACCGCGATCATCGCCGGGAAGGTGATCAACGAACCACCGCCGGCCACCGCGTTTACCGTGCCAGCGGCGAGACCGGCGGCGAGCAGCAGCGCGGCGTGGGAGAGATCCATAGCCCCACGAGGCTAGCCCCCGCCTCGCGCGGAGGATCCGCCGGCCACCGCCGTTGAGCTGCGCGATCTCGCCCAGGCAGGGCGGCAATGCCGGCGGAGTCTCCATCGTTAGGATGGAAGCGCGACGGACGAGTCGACCGGGCGGCCGCGTCGGCGGGCTCAGGCCCGCCGCCGAGGAACGTCCGGACTCCACAGGGCAGGGTGGTTGTTAACGGCAACCCGGGGTGACCCGCGGGACAGTGCCACAGAAAACAGACCGCCGACCCCCAACGGGGACGGTAAGGGTGAAACGGTGGGGTAAGAGCCCACCAGCACCCCGGGTGACCGGGGTGGCTCGGTAAACCCCACCCGGAGCAAGGCCAAGTAAGGGCCGTCACCGCAAGATGACGACCCCGCGCAGACGCTTGAGGGCTGCCCGCCCGATGTCTGCGGGTAGGCCGCTGGAGCCTGCCGGCAACGGCAGGCCGAGATGGATGGCCGCCGCCGGCGCAAACCCTTCGGGGTACGCGCCGCGCACAGAATCCGGCGTACAGGTCGACTCGTCCGTCGCCCACCAGCTCAGAGCCGTGGTTAAGGCTCTGAGCTGGCTCTATGTTCGGGTGTCGATGGTCGTTCATGGTCAAGATTGGGCGGCGTTTGACGCCCTGACGACGCCCTGACGCCCTGGAGACGCCCTGAGCGCCGGCTCAGTTGACCTCTTCTCGGGTCGGGCTGGCTGTGCCGCCGTGGGCCGTCTCCTGGCCCGCGCCCGACGGTTCTGGCTGGGGGCGGTGGGTACATCCTGGTGGTGGAGCTGGTGCCGCGACCCGGTGATCCGGTGGCAAGCCAGTCCCGGGGTTGGACTGGCGCGGCAGACGGAAGCCCCGACGCACGACCAGGCCGACCCGCTGGCTTCCGTAGCGGTCTTGGTGGTCCCATTCGTGGATGAGGTGGGACGAGTGCGTGCCGGAGCTGCTGGAGCACCTGGGGGAGATGGGTCTGGTCGGGCTGGTCAAGATTGACGGCGAGCGGGAGCGCAAGCCCTGGACCGTGGTGATCTCGGGTCAGCGGCTCGATGGTGCCGCGATAAGGGTCGACGGCCACAGCCTCGATTACTGCCTGCGGCATGTGGTCGCCGCGCTTCACGAGCGCTTCCCAGACGAACTCGCGCTGAGCTGAGATCCGACTGTGGGGCGGTGTCCCGGCGGCTGTCGGTGGCTCACTGCCCCGGCGCCGTAGGCGGCCGGGGCGGCTTGCCGCCGGTCGGGCTTGCCGCCCCGCACCGCGCGAAGCGCGGTGCCTTGATCCAAAATAGAGGAATTCGGCAGGTACGCCGTCGCACGCCGTCGCACGTCATCACAGCCTGTCCCGCCAGGGGACATACACGACCCAACCATCCTGCTAAGCCGTGTGAATCCCCGGAAGCGGCGTGGCGGTGGTCAACCCGCTCCAGGGACTGCGGCCCTAGCCTGGCGAAGCGAACGCCGCTTGCCTGTCGGGATGTAGTCACTTGATCTATCGCTCCGCGCACGTCTCCTCTACCCTGCGTGAAACAACAGGCAGAAGCTTCTGACCCGAAGGAGCACTCCTTGTCAGGTTCTTACCCGGCTGAGGCGGACCTGGCCTTGGTCCCTCCGGAACCCTTGGGTGTTGCCCTTGTAGTACCAGCCCAGCAAGGCCCACGGTTCAGTCCTGAAGCTCAGCTCTTCATCTACACGTCCGCGATGTGGGAGGAGTTTATCCATGAATGGGCGAGAACCCTTCCATATCGCAAAGTGCGTCGATTCGGTGGAGCAAATGACCACGGCGTGGACATTGCAGGGTTCGAATCGGCAGCTGGTTTTGGTGGAGAATGGGACTGCTTTCAATGTAAGCATTACGCTAATGCGTTGATGCCGACTGATGCTTGGCCGGAGATATACAAGATTCTGCGGTATGCGGAAGCTGGCTACTACTCTTTACCGAGGACGTACTATTTCATGGCACCTCGGGGGCTGGGGCCATCGCTTGAGCAAATGATTCTGAGGCCCGGCGAACTGAAGGATGCGTTCTTGAATGTCCTCGGCGAAGGGAAAGTCGGAACGCCTAACGAAAGAGCCAAGGTTGCCGCCTACGCGCAGATGGTAGACTTTTCTATTTTCCAATCAGCAACACCTATCGAACTACTCCAGCAACATCAAAAGTCTCCACAACATATAGTTAGATTCGCCGTTCCACTCCCGTTCGCGCCACCCCCTGAGCTGCCACCATCCGCGCCGGCCGCTGACGAAACAAATTACTTGGAACAACTTTTCGATGTCTATACCGAGAAGTTCGGCACCAGTGCCAGAACCATTGAGGCCCTAGTCGAGCATGCAAAAGCGCATGCCCACCTGCGCAGCCAGCGTGAATATTTCTATTGCGCCGAAACATTTCGTATTTTCTATCGCGACAAAGTGCCTTCGAGGACGTTTGAAAACCTGCAAGATCAATTACATGAAGGTGTGAAGGAAATTCATGACGACGATCACAGCACCGGCTACGATCGCCTTCAAAAAGTGCTTAGCGCTTCTCAGCAGATAAACCTTACGACGAATGCCTTAATCACGGTGTGGCAAGCTCGCGACAAGAAGGGAATTTGTCATCAGCTAGCCAATGAGGATCGGCTGAGGTGGTGCCAGTGAACATTACGCCGCCCCTCAACAGTCCACTCGAAGTTGGCCTGCGCGTGGTCTTCCTGCTGTCTAGCGCCTTCCCGTTATCTTTTGATCTAGACGCGCTTGCACAACTCGACCACGCCCTTCTTCATACCGGGCAGAATGATGGACCGGCAAGCATTCACCCGGAGCTTCCTGGCTCGATTGGAGAACTGGCTATTAAGCGAGATCTCGTGAAGTCAGGTATAGATGCAATGATGCGCGCCGGACTTGTAGTAGCGAAACCAACGAACGCGGGCTTCGCCTTCCAGGCGTCAGAGAACGCGCCGCCCTTCGTCTCTGTTCTTAGCTCGAGGTATGCGGAGAGTCTACGTGCCAGAGCTGACTGGGTGATTGATCAGCTACCACGACAAGACGAGGCGTCAACGGAGCCTCAATTGAGAGCTCTGGTTAATCACTGGATTTCTGGAGCGCGACGGCAAGCAATGGAGGCGGGGGATGACTAGCATAAGGATCAACAAGCTCGCCGCAATCGGCCCAGATCTGGAATCCGCTGAACTTGAGCTGGGCCGAGGTCTTACCGTCGTCTACGGTGCCTCGAATACGGGCAAGACCTATGTCTTCGACCTTATAAACTACCTGCTAGGCGCATCCAACCTCAAGCATATAGACGAATCGGCAGGCTACGACACGGGCCTGTTGTCCTTGCTGACACCAAGAAGTCCGGAGGGTTTGGTTCTAGAAAGATCCATAGAGCAGAGCAAGAGTGCAGCGAAATTTCGTGTTTACGAAGGGCTTCAGCGTAGTGGTCGTCCACGTGTGCTGTCGCCACGTCATCAAAAAACTGGCAACGATATCTCGACCCTGTTCCTTGCCGAGATGGGAATCGGCGAGAGTTGGGTTCGGTCAAACGATCGAAACGAGACTGTCTCGCTGACTCTCCGCCTACTATCACGCCTCTTTTTAGTGAGTGAGACTGACATTGTCTCTGAGGCGCCACCGGCATTGAGTGGTCAATTTATCTCAAAGACCACTGAGCGGTCAGTGCTCAAGTTCGTACTGCAAGGGAACGATGACTCTGATCTTCCCCGAACGACGAAGGCTGCGACAGCCGAGCGCCAGCGGAACCAAGGGCGACTAGCCGCTATGGAGCAGATTGTTGGTGAGTTGCGGCAAGCTTTAGGTGATTCGGAGAGCAGTTCCGACGCACAAGCCCGACTGGTAAGGCTAGAGCAGTCGATCGAGGGCATCTCTAACTCTCTCGACGGCCACCTAGAGGAGCAGGCTCGGCTAAAAGATGAGATCCGCCAGCTGCAGCGCCAGTACGAGGAACAGCGGCATCGGGTCACGGAAATTGCAGACCTCCTTAGCAACTTTCGGCTCTTGCTGCAGAAATACGACTCTGACCTCGAGCGATTGGGAATGCTTGAGGAGGCTGGCACGCTTTTAGGCTACTTTGATGTCGGCGACTGCGTTTTTTGCGGCTCAACTCCTGAGAATCAATCCACTGCTGCCCATCGTGCCGAAGATAGAACACTGTTTGCCGACGCGGTGCGCGCTGAACAGAGTAAGACGCTGGGCTTGCGAGTAGACCTTGCCTTAGCGATCCAGGACTTGGGAGCAGAGCGGGAGAGCGGACTTAGAGCTCTTGCCGTTCTGGAAGCTCAAGTCGAGGGTGTGCGTGACGCCGCAAGAGCCCTAGACGATCGCCTGTCCCCTCAACGGGGCGAGTTGAGGGAGCTTGTTGCAGCGAAGGGTGATCTTGAGCGAAGAATAGCGGCTCATGAGCAAATTGAGCGCATAGAGACTCTGAAGGTGAGTCTAGGAAGCGTAGACGAGCCGACGTCAGTTCCGGCAACAGCTCTCGGCGGGGGCGTAGCCCAAGAATTTGGAGAGCTGCTCTTCGGAATCCTCGAAGATTGGCGGGTCCCAGAACTGCGCCACGTGTCTTTTGACGCGGAATCATGTGATATCAGTATGAATGGCATACCCCGCTCGTCACACGGCAAGGGCATGCGCGCTATTCTTCATGCGGCATTTACCGTTGGTCTAGCGCAATGGTGCATCATGCGCAATCTTCCGCACCCCGGCTTCGTAGTTTTGGACTCGCCCCTTGTTACTTACAAGGAGCCAGAAAGCGCGGAGGACGAAAGAATTATGGGTAACGATGTGGCTACTCATTTCTTTCGATATCTGGCTTCCAGGTTCGTCGGGCAAGCTGTCATACTGGAGAATGTGGCACCGCCGTCTGAAATTAGCGAAGAGGCAACAGTTTACGAGTTCACCAAGAGTCGACACGGCAGGTACGGCTTCTTTCCCGTTGTTCCGGTGCGGGAGCTCGCAAGTTCGGGGGCAGTTTAACCTCGCGGGCGTTGGGCGGAGACTAAAAACCGTCATGTCCTACCGCAAAGCCACGCGAAACCGGCAACCGCCGACGATTTGCGCCCTTTCCTGGCGCAGGCACTCCGGCTTAGATCGTTCCCTCCGACGCACCCTTAGTCGGACTGTTGGCCGTCGCTACCTATGTAGTTGAAGCGGCTGCCGGGCGTCTCCAACAGCGCAAAGTCGGTCATGGTCGAAAGCCGGCCCAGCCGCGCCCAAGGCGCCGCTCCGGCTACTGGGCGTGGAGCGTGGGAGATGGGCTGCCTCATGGTCTCGCGACCGAAGGTCCTACCGGACTTACGTTCCCGCTTGAAGTGGTCGATAGATCCTCACGACTTTTTCGACAGCTCCGTTTCGCCGGATGACGTTTTGCCGTTCGATCACAACCGTTCCTGCTTCGATGCCGAAAAGAGTTGCAAGCTCAGGGTCGGCGACGGTTTCGCGGTGTTTGGCGTCCGGCTCGGAATCCTTCTCCGGCCCAATTTCATGGGGTCGTAAACTTGCGATGCTGCCGCGGCCATGTTCGGTAACGACGAAGCGCGCTTCGCGCAGGACGGCTATAGCCTGACGAATTGTGCCGCGACTTGCTCGGAACTCTGCGATGAGCGCGCTCTCTGCTGGCAAGAGGGTACCCGGCCGGATGGCGCCGTTCTCGATTCGATCTCTGAGTTCGGCGGCGATGGCGCGGTAGCGGGGCTGTCCGTAGTGCGGGGTGGGCACGTGCTCACGGTACCTGGCACTTGTCTTACCAAGTGCCAACCAAGTGACCTGTTTCGACGTCTAGACAACTCGTCCACTTGTAGATAGGTTTCCTGGTGTGCGGCTGGGGTGACGGCCCGTGTCAGGCGTGGTCTCGCGCTGGCCCTGGTCGCATCTGATGCGCGGCGTCCTGTCGGACCGGTTGCGGTAGCCGCGCGTACAAGTTGGCTCGGCGATACCCGACCCGTCCGCCGAGGTCCGGTGAGGGTCGGATGACCGCCCGCCCTCGCCCGCACCTGCCGATGCGCCCGGCGTGGCTGTGCCGCAACTGCGCCGCGCCCTGGCCGTGTGGCCCGGCTCAGCTCGACCTCGCGGCCGAGTTCTACGGGCATTCGATCGCCCTGGCGTTCTACCTGGCCGCGTCGATGCAGGAGGCGATCGACGACGTGTACGGATTGGGCCTGCGCCCGAACCTGCCCGCGATGCACGGCAGGTTTCTCGGATGGTTGGCCCTGGCCCGACGGCCTCGCCGTCCAGGTCGAGCCTAAGTTTCCGTGCCGCTTCAGTCGTCAGATCGGCAGGGCTCAACCGGTTGAGGGTGGTGGCGAGCGCCGGAGCGCGTGGGCCTCCGACCGGCACCGATCACAAGCCGGCGGCGAGGGCAGACCAACGGATCTCAGAACCACCCGGCTCGTCGCCCTGTAATCATGGGCGTCGTCGATGAGGTTGGTGGACCGATAGCGTCTTTAGGTCCTCATGGCCTAGTCGGTCTGCGATGGCCTGGGCCTGAACGGCCGGATCAGTACCGTCGATCGGGAAGTTCACGACGTAGCTGCCCGGCAAGGCATAACGCAGCCCGCTCAGGTCGCGGGCGTAGTAGCTGATCTCGACCACGTCCGGGCGATCCTCGGGCGCGCGGATCGCTACGTAGCGGCGTATCCAGGCTCCGCCGTCCTGCCCCCACCCCTCACGCCACAACGTTGCCTGGAGGTTCTCGGCAACCGACCGCGCTGGCCACGATCGGGTAGCCCGCTCTGTCGCCTGGGCTATCTCCTCGGCGTATGCGTTCGAGTCGAACCGGAAGATGCCCAGCTCGATCTCCGGCCCCTCCTTGACCACCCTGCCGATGACTATCAGGCGCCAGCAGTCCCACATCACCTCGGAGTCGGACTGAGAGACGCGGACCGTTAGTCGGTCCTCGCTCGTATCGGATCCACCTACCGCGACATCTCGGGCTTCCGGCGCGACAGCGAGCCCACTCGGCCCAAGCATCCACGAAGGCGTAAATCTGGCTACCGGCTGCCCATGGAAGCCGTCGGGTGGGTACGTCGCCGCCACCACGTCCAGGCCGTTGACGAGGACGCGCATTCGGTGGGACGAGAACTCGGCGGGAAACAGCAGCGGCTGCAGCCTCAGGACATCGACCACCGGGGGAGTTTAATGTCGCTCATGACTCGACGGCGCGCGGACGAGCTGGCGAACGTTGTGGGTTTCGTGACGCTTGGCTTCGGTGTGCTGCTAACGGCCATGCCACGGCGCAGCGCGGCAGCTCTCGGGCTGGGCGACCGCCCCGTGCTGGCCGGGGCGGTCGGCCTGACCGACCTCGTCGTCGGTTCTGGCGTCTTGCGGGGTCGTCCCCGTTGGCCGTGGATGGCGGCGCGGGCTGCCCTGAATCTTGCGTTGACCGGTTGCTACGCAGCGGAGGCCAACCGCCCGGGCGGAAATCGTCGGGCTCGAACGGGAGCGATCGCCATGGCGTCACTCACCGTCGTGGACGCCACGTTAGCCCTTGCCCTGGCGACCCAGCGTGGCAATGAAGACGCCGGCTTGGAGCGTTGACGGGTCTACTCCCCGCATGGCCGTTCGGTGTGGAGCCTCGCCGGTGCCGGTGGCTCCGCCAGGTTTTGTGGTGGCGTACTCCGGAAGCTGGGTGTGGACTGGGGCGATGTCCTCGCATCTGGATTTCTTCGCTGACTTCGCGGTCACCGGCATGGTCCTCGGCGTCGGTCTCGGCTCCCGTCCGGACGACTGGCCGGGCGTGCTGGGGTCCGACTTCCATGAGGCATCGTGGACCGACCACCACCTGGTGCGGCAGTTCGGGATCGTCGACGCCAACTTCCATGACGGATCGGGTGAGTGGATTTGTGATTGCGTCAACATCAAGCCCTGGCAGTTGCATCGGTTCGACGACATGGTCCCCGAGGCGATCGGCAGCCGGTACGGGAGGTTCCCGCCCCGGGTGCCGTTCGAGGAGGTGGCCGACCGGCTCGTCAGCGCGGGCGTGGAGATCTATCACGTCAGGCGGGTGCATATGGCCTCCCTCGAAGAGTATTGGATACCGGATGGCAAGGTCATGTTCTCGTTGATCTCCGAATACCAGCTGGAAGACCTCCCCGCGCTGCGGCTCGGGGACGTCTATGCGGTGTCCACCCAAACAGGCGTCGACCTTCGGGCGGAGCAGCTGACCCGGTACCGCTGATGGGGCATCACGTCGTCTGCTCCTGATCCACGCGCAGCGGCGCCACGATTGAACGCGGCGTCGCTGCCTGCGGCGCAAACCTTTCGGGGGTACGCCCGCGCACAGCACACCCGGCCGACAGGTCAACTCGTCCGTCGCCCACCAGCTCAGCCGCCGTGACCCAGGCTCTGAGCTGGCCGTTCATTCGACGCGAATCTGCTCGGCGACCCATCTCGGTGCGCCCTCGCCCCATTTCGGGAACAGCACGTCGGACCCCGGCTCGCTGACTAGCTGGGGCGAAGCTCCAGCAGGACGGCGGAACAACACCTCGTGTGGAGCCTCGCCGGTGCCGGTGGCTCCGCCAGGTTTTATGGTGGCGTACTCCGGGAGTTGGGTGTGGACTGGCGGGATGTCCTCGCATCTGGATTTCTTCGCTGACTTCGCGGTCACCGGCATGGTCCTCGGCGTCGGTCTCGGCTCCCGTCCGGACGACTGGCCGGGCGTGCTGGGGTCCGACTTCGATGAGGGATCGTGGAACGATCGCCATCTGGTGCGGCAGTTCGGGTTCGTCGACGCCAACTTCTATGACGGGTCGGGCGAGTGGGTCTGCGATTCCATCGGCGTCAAGCCATGGAAGTTGCACAAGTTCGACGACATGGTCCCCAAGGCGATCGGCAGCCGGTACGGGAGCTTCCCGCCCCGGGTGCCGTTCGAGGAGGTGGCCGACCGGCTCGTCAGCGCGGGCATGGAGATCTATCACGTCAGGCGGGTGCATATGGCCTCCCTCGAAGAGTATTGGATACCGGATGGCAAGGTCATCTTCTGGTTGATCTCCGAATACCAGCTGGAGGACTTCCCCGCGCTGCGGCTCTGGGACGTCGATTCGGTGTCCACCACCACCGGCGTCGACCTTCGGGCGGAGCAGCTGACCCGGTACCGCTGACGGGGGAGCACGTCGACTGCTCCTGATCCGCGGGCAGCGGCGCGACGATTGAACGTGGCGCCGCTGCCCGCGGCGCGAACCTCTAGGGGTGCGCCCGTGCACAGAGCCGGCGTAGCGGTCGACTCGATCGCCCACCAGGTCAGCGGCCGTGATCCGGGCTCTGAGCTGGTCGTTCATCCGACGGGAGTCTGCTCATCGATTCATCTCGGTGCACCCACGCGCCATTCAGGGAACAGCACGTCGGACCGGGCTCGCTGACTAGCTGGCGCGAGGCTCCAGCAGGACGGCGGAATAATCCGGTGTGGAGCCCTTGCCGATGCCCGTGGCTCCGCCAGGTTTTATGGTGGCGTACTCCGGGAGTTGGGTGTGGACTGGCGGGATGTCCTCGCATCTGGATTTCTTCGCTGACTTCGCGGTCACCGGCATGGTCCTCGGCGTCGGTCTCGGCTCCCGTCCGGACGACTGGCCGGGCGTGCTGGGGTCCGACTTCGATGAGGGATCGTGGAACGATCGCCACCTGGTGCGGCAGTTCGGGTTCGTCGACGCCAACTTCTATGACGGGTCGGGCGAGTGGGTCTGCGATTCCATCGGCGTCAAGCCATGGAAGTTGCATAAGCTCGACGACATGGTTCCTGAGGCGATCGGCAGCCGGTACGGGAGCTTCCCGCCCCGGGTGCCGTTCGAGGAGGTGGCCGACCGGCTCGTCAGCGCGGGCGTGGAGATCTATCACGTCCGCCGAGTGCATATGGCCTCCCTCGAAGAGTATTGGATACCGGATGGCAAGGTCATCTTCTGGTTGATCTCCGAATACCAGCTGGAAGACCTCCCCGCGCTGCGGCTCGGGGACGTCTATGCGGTGTCCACCCAAACAGGCGTCGACCTTCGGGCGGAGCAGCTGACCCGGTACCGCTGATGGGGGATCACATCCGCAGGCTGGCCTCTGCCGCTGCTGTGGCACGCTTCGGTGATGATCGAGCTCGCGGACATCGAGGCGGCCGCCGACCGGATCGCCGGCCATGTGGTCCACACGCCCACCGTGCCCAGCCCCGGCCTGTCCGAGCTGCTCGGCGTGCCCGTCACCGCCAAGCTGGAGCTGCTGCAACGTACCGGGTCGTTCAAGGCGCGTGGCGCGGCGGCGAAGCTGCTCGTCCTGGACGAGGCTGAGCGGGCGGCGGGCGTGGTGGCGGTCAGTGGCGGCAACCACGGCATCGCGGTCGCGGTGATGGCCGGCGCCCTGGGGGTGGCGGCGACCGTGGTGATGCCCCGGACGGCGCCGGCGCGTGCCGTCGAGGTGGCCCGCGCGGCCGGTGCCGACGTCCATCTGACCGACGGCATGTCCGCCGCGTTCGCGCTCATGTCCCGGTTGCGGGAGGACGGCCTGACCCTGCTGCACCCGTTCGACGACCCGGTGGTGCTCGCCGGGCAGGGCACGGTCGGATTGGAGTTCGCCGACGACGCCGGTGAGTTGACCGACGTGCTGGTCAGCGTCGGCGGCGGGGCGCTGATCTCCGGGGTGGCCGCTGCGCTGCGGGCACGCCGGCCGGGGGTACGGGTCTGGGGCGTGGAGACCGAGGGCGCGCAGGCGATGTCGCAGGCCCTGGCCAAGGGTGGGCCGGTCGAGGTGCCACTGTCGTCGATCGTCACCACGCTCAGCGCGCCGACCGTCTCGCAGCTCACCTACGACCACGTGACTGCCCTGGTCAGCGACGTGCTCGTGGTCTCCGACGCCGAGGCGGTGCGGGGGACGGTGGAGTTGGCCGAGCATGCGAAGGTCTGGGCCGAGCCGGCAGCCGGATGCCTCCTGCCGGCCGCCCGCCGGGTACGGGAGCGGGTGGGTGACGATGCCCGGTTGGGTCTCGTGCTCTGCGGCGGCAACTCCACGGTCGCCGACGTGGCGTCGTGGACCGAGCGCGGCAGAAGCCCCGCTCGTGTCCGCGTCGATCAGTAGAGCCACCGGTCGAGCACTCCGGGCCAGAAGTGGGTCGTATGGTCGCCGTCCCCGAACGAGGGCGGGTCAAGGTCCCTGATGCGTTCCAACAGGTCGGCGATCTCCGCGAGCGCCTGCTCTTCGGCCGGTCCGTCTTCGTCCCAGCGGTCGATGACGGTTGAGCTGGTCAGCCAGCTGCCAACCAGGTGCAGCGAACACAGCCAGTGGATGATCGTCGAGTTGACGAACCCGGCGCTGCCGTCCGGCGACCATATGTGCACCTCACCGGTTTCCGGCGCGGCACCGTACATCCAGCGCGGGTCGTCGGAGTTCGCCAACCGGTACATCGTCGGCTGCGCGTGAAATGACACCGTACCGACGAGGTCATCGATCAGCGGCACACCAGACGAGACCAGTGCGGCCTTCTGCGGCTCGGGAAGCCACCACGTCGCCACGTCCAGGTCGGTAGCACGCACCACTCGCCCGGTACCAGCCCAGGCCGTGAGCGCTTCGAACGCGGGAGGCGACGGACGACCCTCAGCAGGCACGCCGATGAGGGTAGTCCGGGCCGGCCTCCAAGCGCCCGGTTGTCGTAGCGGCCAGGCATCCCATCCGCTCCCGGCAAATTCTTCAAAGAAGTTCGGGAGGGGGTGTCGGATCGGGGCGATGGTGTTCGTAGCAGGGGTGAGGCCGCCCACAAGGGGCGGCGCCAGGGCAAGGAACCCCGATCATGAAGCTGACGACCATGACCCAGATCTCGATCGATGGAGTCGTGCAGAGCAACGGCGCCCCCACGGCCGAGCACCCGAATGGGTTCGAGCGCGGCGGATGGGCCCAGGGGAAGGGCGACGACGGGACCAGGGCGTTCATCACGCAGACCTACCAGCGGGCCGACGCGTTCCTGTTCGGCCGGCGCACGTACGAGTTGTTCGCCGGCTCCTGGGGATCAATCGACCAGATGCGCGCACATCCCATTGGTGTGGCCTTGAAGGAGGCCCCCAAGTACGTTGCCTCGACCACGCTCACCGCGCCGCGTTGGGAGGACACGACCGTTCTCGGCGGTGACCTCGCGGCGGCCATCAGTGAGCTGAAGGAGAAGCCCGGGGGTGAGCTGCAGGTGCACGGGAGCGGCACCCTGGTCCGGTGGCTGCTGGCCAACGATCTGGTCGATGAGATGACTCTGATCGTGATCCCGGTGATCGTTGGACTGGGCGCGAGACTGTTCCCGGATAGCGGTCCGGATCTTGCGCTCGATCTGGTCGAGTCGCGGGTCGACTCGAAGGGCGTGACGATCCAGGTCTTCCGGCCGGCCGGGCGCCCGCGGTATGCAACGGCCTGAAGTCCCTGACCGTCGAACCACACTGTTGCGACACCAGAGGAGATGATCTTCAGATGCAGTACCTGGTTTCCGTGATCGATGACGAGAGCAGTCCCGGCAGCACGGACAGGCGGCCTGCCATCAGCGCGTTCAACGAACGACTGATCGCCGAGGGCTACTGGGTCTTCGCGGGCGGACTCGCGGGCACCGACGCGGCCACGGTCATCGACAACCGGGGCGAGCAGGCGGTGTTCAGCGACGGGCCTTTCGTGGAGTCGAAGGAATACCTCGCCGGCGTCTGGGTGTGGGAGGTCCCCGATCTGGATGTGGCGCTCAAGCTCGCCGCCGAGGCGTCGAAGGTCTGCGATCGGAAGATCGAGGTGCGGCCGTTCCAATGAGCGACGTCGAGGAGGCGGTCATCCGGGCCCACCAGGACGAGTGGGCCCGTGTGGTCGCCTCGCTGACCCGGCGTTTCGGTGACCTCGACATCGCCGAGGAGGCAGCCGCAGAGGCGTTCGCGACCGCAGTGGAGCGGTGGCCGGTCGACGGCGTGCCTCCCAACCCTGGCGCCTGGCTGACCACCACCGCCGTTCGCAAGGCCATCGACCGGATCCGGCGCGAGAACAAGCGCGACGACAAGCACAAGGAGGCTCAGATGACGTACGACAACAGCCCGTCCGAGCCTCTCGGCGTCATCGACGACGACCGGCTGCGGCTGATCTTCACCTGCTGTCACCCGGCGCTGGCGATGGAAGCCCGTGTGGCGCTGACGCTGCGCATGCTCGGCGGGCTGACCGTGCCCGAGATCGCCCGCGCCTTCCTGGTGCGGGAGACCGCCCTGGAGCAGCGGATAACCCGGGCGAAGGCCAAGATCAAGGCGGCTCGGATCCCCTACCGTGTGCCGGCCGCCGAGGATCTCCCGGCACGCCTCTCCGGCGTACTCGCAGTGCTGTATCTGGTCTTCAACGAGGGCTACCTGGCGACCGGCCCCGACACCGATCCCGTACGCCACGGCCTGACCGCCGAGGCGATCCGGCTCACCCGCCTGATCCGCGCTCTGCTGCCGGACGACGGTGAGGTGGCCGGGCTGCTGGCGCTGATGCTGCTCACCGAAGCTCGCCGCACCGCTCGGGTTTCGGTCAGCGGCGAACTGGTCACCCTCGACGAGCAGGACCGTGGTGCCTGGGACAAGGCGCTGATCGCCGAGGGCCACCGGCTCGTGCGCGAGCGCCTCGCCGCTGCCGCCGTCGGGGTGCCCCCGGGCCGCTACCAGATCCTCGCCGCGATCAACGCCGTGCACACCTCCGCCCGCGACATCCGCGACACCGACTGGTCGCAGGTCGTCGCCCTCTACGACCAACTCGTCCACCTCGACTCCTCGCCGATCGTCGCCCTCAATCGGGCCATCGCGGTCGCCGAGCTGGACGGACCGGAGGTAGCGCTGGCGGCCGTCGACCGTCTTGCGGACGAGCTGGCCGGCTATCACGCCTACCACGCGACCCGCGCCGACCTGCTGCGCCGGCTGGGCCAAAGTCAGCAGTCGCGCGCGGCCTACGACAAAGCCATCGAGCTGGCCGGCAACACCGCCCAGACCGCCAACCTGACCCGCCGCCGCGACCAACTGCGGTAGCGCCCACGAATCCCGATCGGGCCGTCGTCTTCGCCCACCTGCGGACCAACGCCTGATCTTCCTGGGTTGTCGGCGGCGGCAGGCTCCGATCCGGTGACCCCTCGCTTGCAAGGTGGGACGAAACGTCTCACAGGCGTGACTCCGGCTCATCGTGGCGCACCCGGCGCTGCAACCTAGGGCCTGTGTCAAAGCCCTCGGTCGAGCTGAGGCGGAGTCCAGGCGGCGGTCCGGCAAGGCGGAAATTCGTCTGGATACCGGTGTTGTATCCGGACGAATTTCCAACGCGGCCGGTCGTCGTCTGGGCCCGCCGCAGGCCGGCCAGGGGCTTTGACACAGGCCCTAGCAGCGGTGGCTGCCCGGTGGGGCCGCGCCGGCGAGGGCTTCGACGGTCGCCGTCGGCGCGCTCGACGCCGCCGGGGTCGGCGAGGGCGTAACGGTGGGGGTCGGCTGAGCCGAAGGCGAACTGCTCGGCGTACGGGCGGTGTCGGGCCCGGTGAGGGTGGCCGTGCTGCGTTGGATCTGCTTCGTAACCATCCGGATGGTGGTGGCGGTTGCCTGGCGTCCGTACACGTCGGTGACCTTGATGCTGTAGGGCCCGGGGCCGAGCCCGCCCTCGACGGTCCAGTAGTTGTCGTTCTGGCGGGCCGCCTTGCGGAATCCGCCGCTTGGCCCCTTCGCCTCGACCGAGCGGAGTGGGTTGCCGTGGTTGCCGACCTGCACGGCGAACCAATACTGCGAGGCACCGCCCTTCATCCGGAAGGTGAGCCCTCCGTCGAGCGGAGGGTTCACCACCGCCTGGTACGTCACGGGCGCGATGCCCTGCGCCCGGTCGGCGATCTTGGCGAACGCCTCGTCGGAGAGGTCGATCTTGCCGGGACGGCAGCCGCCGCACTGGTCCATGACCATGACCCGGACCTTGCCCTTCGGGCCGCTCACGTCCAGGTAACTGCCGCAGGCCGCCGCCGCGGAGTATTCGGATGCGCCGAGGGCCACGTAGAGCCGGTCTGCCGGAGGGTTCGGGAAGGAGCAGGTGCCCCCGGAGCGGCCCGCGTCGTAGAAGCTGGCCTGTCCCTTGTGGATGGTGCTTCCCGTTGGTGGCGCAGCGCAGGCCGGGGTGGCGCCGCCGCGTACGGCGAGGGTGATGCCGAGGGCGGCTGCCAGGACGGTGATCCCGGCACCGGTCAACCAGTGTCTGACCCGCCGATTCGACCGCTGCGTGCCGTTGGTGCTGGCTGGGGCGTCGTTCTCGGGGGCCGTGCCTGGTGCCGTCACGGCGTCTGATGTTGCCGCACCATGCTGCGGCAGCGCAAAGCCGTCGAGCGAAAACTCATGTCGACAGCCCGCGGAGAGCGGATCGCACCTGACGCCCACAGGAAGGTACTTGCCTGGCAGGAAAGCGGCCGGTACCTTTCCTATCAAGCAAGTACTTTCCTTGGGGGTGGATGATGGTGGCCACGGGTCAATGGCCGGCGCAGAACCCGGTCCAACAGCAGGTCAACGGCCTGCCAGCGTGGTATTTCGTCCTGGCCGGTCTGCTCGTGGCCAGCTTCGACGTCAGTGAGCAGTTCCGCTCGGACTACCCGCTGGTCGCAGCGCTGCCAGTGGTCCTCATCGCGGTGCACATCACGCTCTGGTTCGCGTTGCTCTCGCGCCGCCGCAAGTACATCCGCTCGGTGTGGCGCTCGCCCCGGGCCCGGCTGCTGGTCGTGCTGCTGTCCGGCGTTCGCCTGCTCCTCCAACTGTTCCTGACCCGCGTGACGAACGCTGCGGCCCCGCTGCATACGTACGCGCACCTGATCATGGGCTTGGCACTGCTGGTGCTGACCATGACGGGCGCGTGGTTCGATCAGTGGCTGATCCTGCGCACGGTGAACAAGCGCACGGGACAGACGAAGGAGCGGCAACGGTGAACGAGCCAACCCCGGAAGAGGCGGCGGCAGCGCTGCGCACGGTCCACGAGGGCAAGGAGCAGGTGATCACATCTGCCGTGGGGTCCCGGTGGATATGGATCGTCAGCGGCCTGGCCGTGTTCCTCTACTCCCTGGCCAACGACCTGTTCCCGGCGGCGGGCCCCTGGCTGACCTGGCTCCTGCTCGCCTTCCTGCTCGTGGCGGTCGTCGGCCTGCGCACCAGGGTGGGCAGCACCCTGACCCGCCGGCCGGTCATCGTGTCCGGCCGCAGCCTTCCCCTCCCCGTCAAATGGCGCCTGCTGCGCATCGCGCCCGTGCTTGGTCTCGGGATCGCGGTGGCCATGGTCGTCTCGCTACTGCACCTGCCGCACGGCGGCATCTACTACGGTGCCCTGGCCGGGATCTATATCATGTTCCTCAGCCCCAGGCTTCAGCTGTGGCTACTACGCCGGCAGGACAGGGACTGAGTAGTGGCCAAGCTTGACCAGCTTCTGCTGGACCCGACGAGACTGGCCATCGTCTCCCTGCTCGCCGCTGCGGAATGGGCCGAGTTCGGGTTCGTCCGAGATTCGGTGCAGCTCTCCGACTCCGCATTGTCCAAACAGGTCACCACGCTGTCCAAGAACGAGTATGTCGAAGTCCGCAAGGGCTACGTCGGCAAGCGGCCACGCACCTGGCTCAACCTCACCGACCCTGGCCGGAGCAACCTGGCCGAGCACATCTCCGCACTCCAGGCCATCGCTGAGAGAGCCCGATCCGACGGCGCCCAGCAGCCCCGCGACCCGAGCGTCCCGTAAAGCCACCCGCCGCTGCGCCTCCTGCTCGGCAGCATGGTCTACGACCTGACGTTCGACGTCTCCCGTCGCCGGATGGGCACCTGGGCGCGCTGGGAGCAGGTCAGCCGAGCCGCCGAGCACGCCGTCGCGGCCGCCGGGCAGGACAAATGAGGGACTACTCGTATCGCCACGAGCCCGGGGTACGGCGTTCTAGGCTCCGAGATATGGCGGCGGCGTGCCCATCTCGAATCGGCACATAAGTCCGGGCAGCGTCTTTACCCCATGATTTCCCCTCGCGAGGCGCAAACCTAGACGGAGAGGAAAAACGCATGGCTGTCAAGACCAAGGCGCGCCCAGGAACCACGGAGATCCGGCCGTTCGCGGTCGAAATTCCCCAGGCCGACCTCGACGACCTGAAAAGGCGCATCAAGGCTACGCGCTGGCCGGACAAGGAAACCGTCGACGACCAGTCGCAGGGCGTGCCACTCGCGACGATTCAGGCCGTCGCGCGCTATTGGGAGAAGGAGTACGACTGGCGCAAGGTCGAGGCACGGCTGAACGCCGTACCGCAGTTCATGACGACCATCGACGGGGTGGACATTCACTTCATCCACGTGCGCTCGAAGCACGAGGACGCGCTGCCGCTCATCGTCAGCCACGGTTGGCCCGGATCCGTGATCGAGCAGATGAAGATCATCGAGCCGCTCACCGACCCCACGGCGCACGGCGGGAACGCGTCGGACGCCTTCCACCTGGTGATCCCATCGCTGCCCGGCCACGGCTTCTCGGGCAAGCCGACCTCGTCCGGCTGGAACCCGGAGAAGATCGCGACCGCCTGGACCGAGCTGATGAAGCGACTCGGCTACTCGCGGTTCGTCGCCCAGGGCGGCGACTGGGGTGCGGTCATCGTGGATCAGATGGGGGTGCAGGCCCCTCCGGAGTTGCTCGGCATTCACACAAACATGGCGGGTGCCGTCCCACCCGAGATCGACAATCTGTTCCAGGGCGACGTCACCGCAGCGAACAACGCCATGGGTTCACTGCCATCCGGTCTGTCGAACGACGAGATGCGTGCGGCCACGGAGTTGGACTACGTCTGGAAACACGTCGCCTACGCCCTCATGATGGCGACCCGCCCGCAGACGCTGACCGGTCTGGCGGATTCTCCGGTCGGCCTGGCGTCCTTCCTGCTCGACCATGACGCGAAGAGCCTGGCCCTGATCGCGCAGGTCTTCGACGGAGCCAAAGCGGGCCTCACCCGCGACGACATCCTCGACAACATCTCGCTCTACTGGCTGACGAACACCGCGATTTCCGCGTCCCGCCTCTACGCGGAGAACAAGCTCTCGTTCTTCGCCGCCAAGGGCGTCAACGTGCCGGTCGCCGTGAGCGTCTTTCCCGACGAACTCTACGAGGCCCCGCAGAGTTGGGCCGAGCAGGCGTACCCCAATCTCATCTATTTCAACAAGCTCGACAAGGGCGGGCACTTCGCGGCCTGGGAACAGCCGAAGATCTTCTCCGAAGAGCTTCGCACCGCCTTCCGGTCGCTTCGCTAGATGGCCGTGCATCTGCCCCCGCTCGACGGGGCTGCCGAGTGGCTCAACTCCGAGCCACTCGGCCCCGACGACCTGCGTGGCCGCGTCGTCCTCGTGAACTTCTGGACGCTGACGTGCATCAACTGGCTGCGCCAGGAGCCGTACGTCCGGGCCTGGTCGCAGGCCTACCGCAAGGACGGGCTGGTCGTGGTCGGGGTGCACACGCCGGAGTTCTCGTTCGAGCACAGGGCCGACTGGGTGCGACGGGCGGTCGCGGCGCGATCGATCGACTACCCCGTCGCGATCGACAACGACTACGCGATCTGGAGGGCCTTCGACAATCACTACTGGCCGGCGCTCTACGTCGTCGACACCGACGGCGTCATCCGCGACGAGCACTTCGGCGAGGGACGCTACGAGCAGTCCGAGCGCGTTCTTCAGCAGTTGCTCGGCATCGAGCGCGAACTCGTACCCGTGCAGGGTCTCGGCCCGGAGGCAGAGGCCGACTGGGACAACCTGCGTACGCCCGAGACGTACCTCGGTTTCAGTCGCGGCGAACACTTCGCGTCGCCGAACGGTGCCGGGCTCGACGAACGCCGCGACTACGAGTTGCCGGAGCGCCTGGGCCTCAACCAGTGGGCGCTGGCGGGCGAGTGGACGATCGGGTCGGAGAGCGTCGTGCTCGACCGGGCCGGCGGCAGCCTCGCCTTCCGGTTCCACGCACGCGACGCGCATCTCGTGCTGGCCCCCGGTGCGGGAGCGTCGATCCCGTTCCGCGTGCTTCTCGACGGCGACGCACCCGGCCCGGCACACGGCGTCGACGTCGACGAGGACGGCAACGGTGTCCTGGAGGACGGCCGGCTCTACCAGCTCGTACGCCAGCGCGACGCGGTCCGTGAGCGGACCCTGGAGATCACGTTCGACGAGCCCGGCGCCGCCGCCTACGCCTTCACGTTCGGCTGACGCGCAGATCGACCGTGCTCACCGTGCCGGAGACCGGTGAGATGCTGCGGACCTGAGCGCCGGGACGCAGACGGGTGTCGGTGGCGTACCGCTCGGCGAGTGCCTTCTCCGCGGCATCGTCGCCGTCGTCAGCGGCGAGCAGCAGCGCGGCGATCTCGTCGGTGAGCGTGAGGTCGGCACCGGTGAGGTCGTCGGTCATCGCGCCGAAGCTGTCCCACAGCAGCAACTCGTCTTTCTGCCGGTGGGCAAGCTCCTGCAGGACGTAGTCGTGGATGAACCAGGCGCCCCGAATCGGCAGTTCCGGGCTCACGCCGTAGACCTCAGGGTCGATCGCCCCGGCCCGGTACGCCGACCACACCCGCGCTGCCGAGTCGAACAGCCCGGCCTTCGGGTCGATGTCGTAGCCGTCGAACCCCCAGTCGCCGGCAGGGTCGACCTCCGGGTCGGCCCAGACCCACCGGTGACCGTTCCAGTACTCCACCAGTACGTGATCATGGTGCCAACCGGGCACGAAGTACGAGGCGAAACCGACCCGGCTGCGGCTGGGAATGCCGTGCTGGCGGAGCACCGCCACCGAGAGCAGCGTGTGGTCCCGGCAGCAGCCGGCCACCCGGTCGACAGCGGGGCGCTCGCTGGTGAGGGGTAGGGGAAAGCGGGACTGGTCCGTGTCGAGGATGCGGTCCACCCAGCGGCAGTTCACCTCGTCCAGCCGGTCGTCGGGCAGCTCGACGCCGCCGGCCCGGTAGTGGACGATCACATTGCGGGCGGTCGCCGCCACGGTCGGGATGTCGGTGGGCACCGCGTCGAGCAGTTTGCCGTGCCGACCGGGGTCGCTGTACGGGGAGTGTCCGCGGTAGTCATCGAGGTCCATGAGACGAGTCTGCGGCCCACCACCGGGTCAGGGTCAAGGTGCTTCTTTCGCGATAGTGTCGGCTGTTATGACAACGCCGGAGATCACCATCGCCACCCCAGCGGACCGCGACGCGGTGGTAGGTTCGCTCGTCGCCGCGTTCGTCAAGGATCCCGTCCTGCGTTACCTGTTCCCCGACGAGGAAACCTACCCGCAGTACGCCGCCATCTTCTTCGGGCACCTCTTCGACAGGCGGGTGCACAGGTCGTCGATCTGGACGATCGGCGGCGGTGCGTCCGTCGCCATCTGGGAGCCACCGGCCGGGCAACCCGCTGAGCCGCCGGCTGACGCGCCGGCCGCTGGGCACGGGTCGCCGGAGGAAGCTTCATACCCCGCCGACGTGCTGGCCCGGGTTCAGGCCTACGACGAAACCGTGCACGCCGCGCTGCCGACCTTCCCGTTCTGGTACCTCGGCGTCCTGGGTACCCACCCCGACAGCGCCGGACGCGGCTGGGGTCGGGCCGTCATGAGGGCCGGGCTGGAACGCGTCGCCGAAGAAGGCCTGCCGGCGATCCTGGAGACCAGCAACCCGGGCAACGTCGAGCTGTACCGCCGCGCTGGCTGGGAGGTGATCGGCTCCATGTCCGAGCCCGTGCACACCTGGTTCATGCAGCAGTCGCCGCGCTGACCACCGCGAACCACCTGCCCCGGGAGTTCCACGGTGGCGGTGACAGGGTGACGGTGCCTGCGTCACCTGCGTCGGAGACCGCCTGGTCGTACCGGGCCAAGGCTTCGCGCGCCTGCTGACGCAGCTCGCCGAGGCTTCGCGCGCCTGCTGACGCAGCTCGCCGAGGCTTCGCGCGCCTGCTGACGCAGCTCGCCGAGACTCTCCCCGCGGGGCAGCGCGGCGTCGACCGTGGCGTTCCCGTCGCTGTCGCAACCAGCGAGCACCGCCGCAGCCGCAGCTGCCGCCGCCGCAACCCCGACCATCCAGTGCCGTCGCGTCACCGCAGATCACCTCGCCGTCGTCGACCACCAGGATTATCGACCGTCGGCGGGGTTTGTTCCGCCCGGGCGGGTGTCGACCCGACCGTTGCGGGCACCGGATGTCGGGTGAGCGCCCCGCCCCGACACCTAGCGTGACTGCTTGAAAGGGAAGGAGATCCTGGTGCTGGAGCGGCTCAACGAAGCCATGGCGTACATCGAGCGGCATCTCGATCAGCGGATCGAGGTGGCCGAGCTGGCGCGGATCGCGCTGACGTCGGAGTACCACTTCCGAAGGCTGTTCTCCGCGCTGGCCGGAATCCCGTTGTCGGAGTACATCCGTCGGCGTCGGCTCACCGTCGCTGGTGCGGACGTGCTGGCGGGGGAGCGGACGTTGCTCGACATCGCGGTGCAGTACGGCTACGGGTCGGCGGAGGCGTTCGCCCGGGCGTTCCACGCCGTGCACGGTGTGGGGCCCGGAGAGGCTCGGCGTACGGGGGCAGCGCTGCGCGCCCAGCCCCGGATGTCCTTCCGACTCACCGTCGAAGGGAGCGGCAGCATGGAGTACCGAATCGTCAGCAAGGACGCGTTCACTCTGGTGGGACGCAAAGCCCGCGTCCCGCTGGTGCACGAGGGGATGAACCCGGCGATCGTCGCGTTCATCCGGAGCATCGACAAGGAGACGACCTCGCGGATCGAGGCGCTCTCGGATCAGGAGCCGGTGGGGATCGTCAACGTCAGCGACAACCTCGCCGACAGCCGGGAGGAGGGCACCGAGCTGGACTACTGGCACGGGGTGGTGACCGCTGCCACGCCGCCGGAGGACCTGGACGGGCTGCCGGTGTCCGCCGGGACGTGGGCGGTGTTCACCACCTCGGGTGCGTTTCCGCAGGCGGTGCAGTACCTGTGGCGCGACGTCTTCACGCAGTGGTTCCCGTCGAACCCGTACCGCAGCCGACCTGGACCGGAGATCTCCCGGGTGCGGGTGTCCGCGGACGGCACCGAGGCGGACGCCGAGTTGTGGATCCCCGTCGAAAGGGTCCCCACCCCTATGTAGAGTTCCGATACAGTGGCCGGATGCGGATCACCATTCCGGTCGCGAAGGTGCTCGCGGCGCTGCTCGCCGAGCCCGACGCGCAGCGCTACGGGCTGGACCTGATGCGGTTGACGGGCCTGCCCAGCGGCACCCTCTACCCGGTGCTGCATCGGCTGAGCGGGGCCGGCTGGCTGACCGCCGACTGGGAGGCGATCGACCCGGTCGCGGCCGGACGGCCGGCCCGCCGCTACTACCAACTCACCGCCGTTGGCGCCGCGCAGGCCCGCCGGGCACTCGCCGACCTGCGGGCCGCGATCCCCGACGGTCGCGCCTCGTGGGGCGGCGCCGAGCCGACCGGGGCACCGGCATGGTGACCCGCCGGGCTGCCGAGCTGTTGCTGGAGTTGGCCGCACGCCGCTGGCCAGTCGACGTCCGCGACGACCTGCGCCGCGAGTGGGCAGCCGAGTTGCACGTGCTCGCCGAGAGCGGTCGGCGGACGAAGATGGTCGGCTTCGCGGTGAGCCTCGCCGTCAGTCGCGCTGGTGCCCCGCTCGTCGACCGCAGGCTGCTGCATCGGCGGGCTCGTCGTACCGCGGCTGCGCTGTTGCTGTCTCCGATCGCCTGCGTCGGAATCCTGGTCGGCAGCGCGGCTGCCATGTATCGGATCCAGGTCTGGCTGACGGGAGCGAACTGGTCGGACCAGGCGACGACGCTGAACTGGACGGCGATCACCGTCGCGTTGGCGGTGCTGCTGGCGGTGTTCGCCGCCCGGTGGGCCCGGCACACCGCACTCGACGGTCCGCTGCGCATCGCGCTCGGCGTGGTGCTCCCCATCGGTGCGGTCGCAGTCCCGCTCCTGTACGTCATCTACCCGGACGACCTGCCCCGCGCCGTACCCGGTCTGCTGCTCTGGTTGGCCGGCCTGACTCTGGCGCTCTGGGCGGCGGCGAGCCTCGCCGCCCGTAATCGACTCCGCGCAGCCTGGTGGGTGGGCGTCCTCGGCGCGCTCGCCGCCGCCGACCTCGCGGTGATTCTCGCCGTCGTCGACGCTGCTTCGGCAGGCGTTGGCGCTGGCCCGGTCGTCGGTGCGACATCAGTGGACAGCGTCGACCGCAGCTCCGCGCCGCTGTGGCTCTTCGTCGCCTGGACGGACTGGAACATCGGCCTATCCCGGCCCACCATCCCATGGGGGACCTTCGAGATCATCACCAACCAGGTGCTTGTGGAACCCATGCTCTACCTGGTGTGCATGCCCTACGCGCTCGCGTACACCATCCGGGCGGCCCGGTCGGCGCCCGCCGCGCCGGTCGCCCTCGCGCCAACGCCGACTCCGACGCCGACCTCCTCGTCGGTCTGATCCGCGCAGCTCAGCTGGGCACGTCGTCCCACGTCGTGCCGGGCTCCAGGTAGCCGGTCAACTGGTTCTCGCGCAGCGCGTAGGCGATGACCAGCAGCGCGTGTTTGTCCAACTCGGGCAGCCGGTCCAACGAGAACCACCCCACGGCCAGCGACTCGTCATCGTTGACCCGGGCGGTGCCGGCCACCAGCCGGCACAGGAATCCCAGGTTGAGGTACTCGCAGCGGTCCCCATTGGGGTAGGTGTGGGGGTGCGACACGGCGCTGGACATTCGGACGGGCGCAACGTCCAGACCCGTCTCCTCCTGCACCTCGCGGACCAGCGCGGTGGCCGGCTGCTCGCCCGGCTCGACGAAGCCGCTGATCACCGACCAGCGCCCGTCGTCGGCACGCTGACCGAGCAACAACTCCCCGGCGTCGTTGCGGACCACCGCGCTGACGCTGGGCAGCCAGAGCAGGTCGTGGCCGACGTGCTTGCGCATCCCCACGATGTAGTCCGGAATCGCCATCCGGCGATCATAGGCCGTGACCCCACGGCCAGCGCCGTCGCGCGCCGGCGTCTCGCGGGGTCAGCCCGACCAGGCGACGGTACGGCGGAAGCGGTCGTACTCCCTGACATCGCGGAGCGACAGTTGCCGTAGCCCGAGCCCGAGTACCTTCCTGCGCCGCAACCCGACCGCGTCGGCGTACGCGTTGATGGCGCCATCCACGCCGACCACGTCCGGCCGGTGCGCGTCGGAACTGCTGATCGTTTTGGCGCTATTTCGGTGTTTCGGTCCGGAGAACGGAATGCATATCTACTGTGGAGAAGGTCGGCGACTTGCGCGATCCGGTGGCGGCCGGTCGGTTCCCGGTGCACAGTGATTCCCATGAGCGACAGCGGACGTGGTGGGCAGTTCTACTGGTGCACCCGGCACCACCGGGTCGAGACGGACGCCGACGTGTGCCCGGCGAAGCACGTCCTCGGCCCGTACGACTCGGCAGCCGACGCGGAAAACGCCCTGCAGCGAGTGCAGGACCGGAACGAGGCGTGGGATGCCGAGGACGCTCGTTGGGCCGGGGAGAACAAGTAGGCGGCGCGGGACGGCCCGTGCCGAGGTATTTCGTGCTCCGCGAGGACGCACGCGAGAGCACGTCCCCAAGGAGGGAACCACGATGGCCGAAGCGCAGCAGGCCACCACCCGCCCAGCCGCCCGACGCACCACCGCGAAGAAGACCGCCGCCGCGGAGCGGAACACGGCGGCCAGCCGGACTACCCCCGTCCGCAAATCCACGGCGGGCGCGACGGCGGCGAAGGCCCCGGCCAGGAAGGCTGCCGGCGGCGCGGGGCGCGCCCCGGCGAGGAAGACCACCACGGCGGCCAAGAAGGCTCCCGCGAAGAAGGCCACGACCAAGGCCACCACGAAGGCGTCCACCGCGGCCAAGAAGGCTCCGGCGAAGACCTCGACCGCCAGCCGCAAGACGACCGCCACCGCTAAGCGGACCCCGGCGTCGGTGGCGAGGAAGACCACCGTTGCCGCGAAGAAGACGGTGAGCGCGGCCAAGAAGACCACGACCTCGGCGGCGAAGAAGACCACTGCGGCGGCCAAGTCGCCGGCGCGCAAGACCACCGCCGCGACGAAGGCGCCGGCGCGTAAGACGACTACGGCGACGAAGGCACCGGCGCGTAAGACGACTACCGCGACGAAGGCGCCGGCGCGTAAGACCGCGACCAAGGCGTCCGCCGTCAGGAAGACAGCGGTGAAGAAGACTGCCGCGACGAAGGCGGCCGTCAAGAAGGCGCCGGCGAAGAAGACGGCTTCCACCCGCCCCAGCGGCGGCGCCCGCAAGGCCCCGGCGAAGAAGGCCCCGACCGCGAAGGTGACGGGCATCTCCTCGACCACCGCGCGCAAGGCGGCGGCGAAGAAGGCCCCAGCCACGAAGACCGTCGTGGCCAAGGCACCGGCCCGCAAGGTGACCGCCCGCAAGTCGCCGGCCCGCCCGGTGGCCGCACGGGCCACCGCCCCCCGGAGTCCGCGTAGCACCGCCCGGAAGGCGACCGGCTGAGAGAGCGGGTCGCGTGCACCGACCCGGTTGATACGCCGGACCAATTTCTCGGCCGGTCACCGGAAGCGGATCACCCGTGGCGCTGTCAGGATTGACCCGTGGTCATCCGACGCGTACTCGCGCCCCGCATCGACTTCGGCGCGCTGCGCCGCGAGCTCGGCCTGCCCGAGGGTTTTCCGGCCGACGCTCAGCGTGAGGCCGACGAGGCGGCCGCTGCACCGCCGCGGCCGCCCGTCGACCGCACCGACGTACCGTTCGTCACGGTCGATCCGGCCACCTCCCGCGACCTGGACCAGGCGATGCACCTCGCCCGCCGCCCAGGTGGGGGCTACCGGGTGCGGTACGCGATCGCCGACGTCGCCGCGCACGTCACCCCCGGCGGCGCGTTGGAAGCGGAGACCTGGCGGCGAGGGCAGACCATCTACCTGCCCGACGGAAACGTGCCGCTGCATCCGCGGAACCTCAGCGAGGGCGCTGCCAGTCTGCTGCCCGACGACGACCGCGCCGCGGTGATCTGGACCATCGACCTGGACGCCGACGGCGGCACGGTAGCCGTGGAGTTGGAACGCGCCCTGGTCCGCAGCCGGGCCAAACTCGACTACATCGGGGTACAGGTCGCCGCCGACGCCGGACGGCTACCCGACCCGATCGCGCTCCTGCCCGAGATCGGCGACCGACTCACAGCCCGAGGGCTGCGTCGCGGCGCGATCAACCTTCCGCTGCCCGAGCAGGATCTGGAGCCCGACGGCGAGGGTTGGCGGCTGGTGCTGCGCGCGCCGGAGCCCATGGAGGAGCACAACGCCCAGATCTCCCTGCTGACCGGGATGGCCGCCGCCGACATCATGTTGGCCGGCCGGGTCGGCGTGCTGCGTACGATGCCGGCACCGAAACCGGAGGCGGTGCAGCGGCTACGGGCCGCCGCCGCACCGCTGGGCGTGCACTGGCCGGACGATGTGGGTCCGGGGCAGGTGATCGCCGGTCTGGACGCAGCCCAGCCGCGCGCCGCCGCGTTCATCGACCAGGCGGCCGAGTTGATGCGCGGCGCCGCGTACACCGCATTTGACGGGACACTGCCGGAACACCCGGAGCACGGCGGTGTGGCAGCCGCGTACGCCCACGTCACGGCGCCGCTGCGGCGCCTGGCCGACAGGTACGCCACGGAGGTCTGCCTGGCCCTGCACGCGGGCCGGCCGGTGCCCGACTGGGCCCACGCCGCGCTGCCCCGGCTGCCTGAGGTGATGGCGAGCACCGACCGGACGGCCTCGGCCGCTGCCCGGGGTGCCGTCGAGCTGGCCGAGGCGGTGCTTCTGGCGCACCGGGTGGGCGAAACCTTCGACGCGGCAGTGCTCGACGTCGACGCCCCGCCCAACGGCAAGTCCCGGCCCCGACCGCCCGGCGGCACGGTGGCGCTGGACGCCCCGCCGGTACGTGGCCGATGCCTCGGCCAACTGCCCCTCGGCGAACGGGTCCGGGTGCGACTCGTCACCGCCGACCCGGCGGCCCGCACAGTCCTGTTCGAGCTGGCCTGACCCCCTGCCGGGCTTGGTCCGCTGCCGGCGGGTGGCCTGCCCCGGCCTCCGGCCCCGCGCCGCGGCGGGGTGCGGCCCGGGGCAGCGGGGATTGTCACAGCGCTCGACGCTGCTGTCGACCGGGCGGTTTGCGAGGATGAACCCATGGCATACGACGCGAGCACGCTGCCCGACGTGTCTGGGCTGACGGTCGGCATCATCGGTGGCACCGGCGACCAGGGGCGGGGTCTCGCCTACCGGTTCGCGCGGGCGGGGCAGAAGGTGCTGATCGGCTCCCGGTCCGCTGAGCGGGCTGCCGAGTCCGCCGCCGAGATCGCCGCCCTGCCCGGGATTCCGGCCGACGGCAGCATCACCGGCGCGGCCAACGATGAGGTGGCCCGCCGTAGCGACGTGGTGATCATCGCGGTGCCGTGGGACGGGCACGCCGCCACCGTCGCCGCCCTTGCCGAGCCGCTCGCCGGCCGGATCGTCGTCGACTGCGTCAACCCGCTCGGCTTCGACAAGCAGGGCCCGTACGCGTTGACCGTCCCCGAGGGCAGCGCCGTGCAGCAGGCTGCCGCGTTGCTGCCCGACTCCCGGGTCTGCTCGGCGTTCAACCACGTCAGCGCACCGCTGCTGGCTGACCCTGAAATCGACCGGATCGACCTGGACGTGCTGATCTGCACCGAGGACCGCGAGCTGGTCGACGTGGTCGGCGCGCTCGCCGCCCGGATCCCCGGGATGCGCGGCATCTACGCCGGCCGGCTGCGCAACGCCCACCAGATCGAGGCGTTCACCGCCAACCTGATCGCCATCAACAAGCGCTACAAGGCACACGCCGGCATCCGCGTCACCGACCTCTGATCAGCTCGCTTGCCCGACCCGGTCGACTCCAGCTCGCCGATGTGGCGGTATCCCCAAGGGCGGATGCCGCCACATCGGCGATGCGGAGTGGATCAACGCCCGCCGGGGCGGACGGTCCAGTCGCTGTGGCGGCGGGGCCGGCCGGCGAACTGGGTGGCCGGCGGCCCCGCCGCTGCAGCTTTAGAAGGTGTGCTCGGCGGTCGGGAATTCGCCGCCCCGGACCTCGTCGGCGAAACGGCGGGTGGCGTCGGCGAGGGCGCCGGCCAGGTCCGCGTACCGCTTGACGAAGCGTGGCGCCTTGCCGGTGCGCAAGCCAGCCATGTCCTGCCAGACCAGCACCTGCGCGTCGGTGTCCGGGCCGGCGCCGATGCCGACCGTGGGGATCGGCAGTTCGTGGGTGATCCGCTTGGCTACCTCGCCGGGCACCATTTCCAGCACCACCGCGAACGCGCCCGCCTCGGCCACCGCCCGTGCATCAGCGAGGACCTCGTCGGCCGTGTCGCCCCGGCCCTGCACGCGGTAGCCGCCCAAGGTGTGCTCGCTCTGCGGGGTGAATCCGATGTGCGCCATCACCGGGATTCCGGCACCGACGATCGCGGCGATCTGCGCGGCGCAGCGGCGACCACCCTCCAGCTTCACCGCGTGGCAGCCACCCTCCTTCATGAAGCGGACAGCGGTGCGCAGCGCCTGGGCCGGACCCTCCTCGTACGAGCCGAACGGCAGGTCACCGACGACGAGTGCCTGCCGGGTCGCACGCACCACGGCCCGCACCAGCGGGAGCAGTTCATCGGCGGTGATCGGCAGGGTCGTCTCGTAGCCGAAGACGTTGTTCGCGGCCGAGTCGCCGACCAGCAGCACCGGAACGCCGGACTGGTCGAAGATCGACGCCGTGTACTGGTCGTACGAGGTGAGCATCGGCCACCGTTCGCCGCGCTCCTTGGCGGCGAACAGGTCGCGGGTGCGGACCCGACGGGTGGCCGGTCCGCCGTACAGCGCGGTCACCTCGTTCGGAGTGGACTCCACCATTTCTGTCTCCCTTCCTCGAGGCCGCCTGCGCGGTCCCCGGGTTCCGTCGCGATCGTCGCACCGCGGGACGGGGTGACGGCAGAGCCCAGTGCAAGATGTCACTCACTCCACCGCGAAAGCACCGCGAGGCCGCCGCGACCGGGCCGCGCGGCGGCGCCGGGCCGTCCAACCGACCCGACGCCCACGTGTACGGCTCAGCCGTGCTCGCGCCACCGGTTGGTGATCGGCAGACGGCGGTCCCGGCCGAACGCCTTCATGGAGATCTTCGTGCCCGGTGCCGACTGCCGTCGCTTGTACTCGGCGGTATCCACCAGCCGCAGCACCTTGTCCACGACCGCCGGGTCGTGACCCGACTCGATCAGCCCATCGCGGCCGAGGTCCCCGTCGACGTACCCGATCAGGATCGGATCCAGTACGTCGTAGTCGGGCAGGTTGTCGCTGTCCAGTTGGCCCGGGCTCAGCTCGGCGCTCGGCGGCTTGCCGATCGAGTTCTGCGGGATCGGAGCGGTCTCACCGCGCCGATCGGCGTCCGTGTTGCGCCACTTCGCGAGTCGCCAGATCAGCGTCTTCCAGACGTCCTTGACCGGGTTGAAGCCGCCGACCGAGTCGCCGTACAGGGTGGAGTAACCGACCGCCAGCTCGCTCTTGTTGCCGGTGGTCAGCACCAGGTGGCCCTCCTGGTTCGACAGCGCCATCAGGGTCACACCGCGAACCCGGGCCTGGAGGTTCTCCACGGCCACACCAGACAGCGACAGGTTGGCCAGGAACCCGTCCACCATCGGCTGGATGGGTTCGACGCGGTAATCCAGGCCGGTGCGCTTGGCCAGATCGGCGGCGTCCTCCCGGGAGTGCTCGGAGGAGTGCTGGCTGGGCAGCGACACCCCGACCACCCGGTCCGGTCCCAGGGCGTCCACGGCCAGCGCGGCAACCACCGCCGAGTCGATGCCGCCGGAGAGACCGAGCACCACCGACGGGAAGCGGTTCTTGTTGACGTAGTCGCGCAGGCCGAGCACCAGCGCCTGCCACACCTCGGCCTCATCGGCCACCGGCTCGATCAACCCGCCGGTGGCGGCCGGGCCGGACGGCGTGGGTGGAATGCCGTCCAGTGTGCTGTACGCGACCCGCATGCCGTCCGCGACGATCTCCGTGGCGGGCGGTGTGGTGGCGGCCGGCAGCTCGACGTCGTGCACGAGCAGGTGCTCGACGAACTGCGGGGCCCGGGTGAGCAGGTCACCCTCGGCGCTCACGATCATCGAGTCGCCCTCGAAGACGAGCTCGTCCTGGCCGCCGGTCATGTTGACGTACGCGATGGTGGCGCCCGTCTCGACGGCCCGGCGGCGGACCAGCGGGAGACGGATGTCGTCCTTGTTCAGCTCGTACGGCGAGCCGTTGATGTTGACCACCAGGCCGACGCCGGCCTGCCGGGCGGCGGCGAACGGACCGCCGGCCTGCCACAGGTCCTCGCAGATGGTCAGCGCGACGTCCACGCCGCCGATCCGCACCACGGTCAGGGTGTCGCCGGGGACGAAGTAGCGGTCCTCGTCGAAGACCCCGTAGTTGGGCAGGTGGTGCTTGAAATAGCGGGCGGCAACGACGCCCCGGTGCAGCAACGCGGCGGCGTTGCGGGCACCCCGGCCGGGCTCGGCGTCCCCGCTGACCTGCGGCGGCCCATCGGCATCCAGGTAGCCAACCACCACGGGCAGCTCGCCGAGGCCATCAGCGGCGAGGTCGGCAGCGAGCCGCTGGACGGCGGCCCGGGACGCGGCGACGAAGGAACGCCGGAAGACCAGGTCCTCGACCGGGTACCCGGTCACCATCATCTCCGGAAAGAGCACCAACTGGGCACCGGCATCGGCGGCCTGGCGGGTCCAGCTGCGGACCAGGTCAGCGTTTCCGGCGAGGTCGCCGACACTCGGATTGACCTGGGACAGGGCGAGACGCAGGGTGGGCATGTCCTCATCTTGCCCCAGCCTCCCGGGGAGAATCCGCACCCTCGGACGAGACGGCCACCACGCCCCGACGGTATGCGCTCGCCGGGCGGCAGGAGCCCGCCCTCGCTGGCCGGCAGAGGCATGTGCTCGCCGGGCGGGACACGAGGGGACGACCGGCGGCAGTTCGCGTAACGTCTGCGTAACCAGGCCCGGGAACACTGGGCGATCAGGTCGGGCGCAGCCCGGCCAAGGCGGACTAAAAAGTGTCGCGAGGGGTTGGGGAAGTGGACCGTCAGCAGGAGTTCGTCCTCCGCACGCTGGAAGAGCGGGACATCCGGTTCGTCCGGCTGTGGTTCACCGACGTGCTGGGCACGCTCAAGAGCGTCTCGGTGGCGCCCGCCGAGCTGGAGGCGGCCTTCGAAGAGGGCATCGGCTTCGACGGCTCAGCGATCGAGGGCTTCGCCCGGGTCTTCGAATCGGACATGGTGGCCATGCCCGACCCGACCACCTTCCAGGTCTTCCCCTTCGAGGGCGGGGTCAGCGGCGAGAGCGCCCGGATGTTCTGCGACATCCTGCTGCCCGACGGCGGGCCCTCCTGGGCCGACCCCCGGCACGTGCTGCGCCGCGCGCTGTCCAAGGCCGCCGAGAAGGGCTTCACCTTCTACACCCACCCCGAAATCGAGTTCTTCCTGCTGGAGAACGGTCCCCAGGACGGCTCGGTGCCCACCCCGGTCGACACCGGCGGCTACTTCGAGCACACCACCCACGCCGTCGCTCGGGACTTCCGCCGCCAGGGCGTGCTGGCGCTGGAGCGGATCGGCATCTCGGTGGAGTTCAGCCACCACGAGGTCGCGCCCGGCCAGCAGGAGATCGACCTGCGCTACGCCGACGCCCTCACCACCGCCGACAACATCATGACCTTCCGGCACGTGGTCAAGGAGGTGGCGCTCTCCACCGGTGTGCAGGCCAGCTTCATGCCGAAGCCGTTCACCGACCAGCCGGGCAGCGGGATGCACACCCACCTGTCGCTGTTCGAGGGGGAGCGCAACGCCTTCCACGACGGTGGCGACCCGATGAAGCTGTCCAAGGTGGCAAAGTCCTTCATCGCCGGCCTGTTGGTGCACGCCCGGGAATACACCGCGGTCACCAACCAGTGGGTCAACTCGTACAAGCGGCTCTTCCCGCAGGCCCTGCCGGACCGGATCACCGAGAGCCCCGCGTACGTCTGCTGGGGTCACCTCAACCGGTCCGCGTTGGTCCGGGTCCCCGCGTACGGCAAGCCCAACTCGGCCCGGGTCGAGGTCCGCTCACCGGACTCGGCGACCAACCCGTACCTGGCCTTCGCGGTGCTGCTCGGCGCCGGCATGAAGGGCATCGAGGAGGGGTACGAGCTGCCGCCGGGCGCCGAGGACGACGTCTGGTCGTTGACCAGCGCCGAGCGGCGCGCCATGGGTTACGAAGCGCTGCCGGAGAACCTCGCCGAGGCGATCGACGTGATGGCCGGCTCCGAGCTGGTCGCCGAGGTGCTCGGCGAGCACGTCTTCGACTTCTTCCTGCGCAACAAGCGGGCCGAGTGGGAGCAGTACCGCCGTGAGGTCACCCCGTACGAGCGGCAGCGCTACCTGGCGCTGTAGCCGCAGGGGCAGACGCGGTTGCGCGCTGCCGCTATCGTCTCGATCACCGCGCCGGTACCCCCTCCGGGCGGAGAGTCGGGAGGCAGTCGGTGCTGGAGGATCTGCTCAGCGGTGCCTGGCAGAGCGTCGTGTTCGGGATCGTGGGCGTGGGGCTCATGGCGGCCGGGTTCGTGCTTGTCGACGTGCTGACCCCGGGCCGTCTGCGGGACCTGATCTGGGTCGAGCGCAACGCCAACGCCGGGCTGCTGCTCGCCGCCAACCAGCTCGGCATCGCCGGGATCGTCTTCACCGCGATCCTGACCAGCTACAGCGACTTCGGCAAGGGGCTCGCCTCCACCGTGGTGTTCGGGCTGGTCGGGCTGGCCATCATGGCGTTGGCCTTCGTGGTGCTCGACTTGCTCACGCCCGGCAAGCTCGGTGAGGTCATCTGCTCGCCCGAGCCGCACCCGGCGGCCCGGGTCAGTGCCGCCACGCACTTCGGTGCCGCGCTGATCGTCTGCGCCTGCATCGCCTGACGGCGGTCGGCGGCTCGTACCGCGTCACCGGGGCCGGTGGCGACATCAGCGCGACTCGTTCGCGCACCGGCCCCGCAGGCACCGGGATCAGCGGGGCGATCCGGGCGACCGACGGGAAGTCGCCGAACTACGCGGTGTACTACGCCGAGGTCGCCGACGTGGCAGAGGTTTGCCAGCGGGCCGAGGCGGCCGGCGGCAAGGTGCTGGTGCCGGCGCGTACGGCACCGTGCGGGCTCACGTTGGCCCACCTGCTCGACCCGGCCGGCAATCACCTGGGCGTGTTCGCGCCCCCCGCCCGAGCAGGGCTGACGCCCTCGATCCCGGGTCGTCGACGCCCCGCCCCGGGCCGCCCCGCCCCGGGCCGCCCCGCCCCGGGCCGCCCCGTCCCGTCCCGGGCCGGCCGGGCTGGTCTGGTCGTCGCGCCTCGGGGCGGTGATCGACACCAGATCAGCGATGTGGCGGTTTCCGAGTCCCGGGATACCGCCACATCGCCGACATTGAGTGGATCAAGCCGCCGCGTCCGCCGCGTCCGCCGCGTCCGCCGCGTCCGCCGCGTCCGCCGCGTCCGCCGCGTCCGCCGCGCCGGCCCTGGGGGCTCGGGTCGGCCGGGGGGCCTGTCTTACGGGGTCACTTGCTGGGCGTACCCGCGTGACCGCCCGGCCAGCGGTGGCCGCCGTGGCCGGGAAAGACGCCGGCCTCGACGGCTTTGGTGATGGCGTCGGCCTGCTCCTGGGTGAGCTTGCCGTCCTTGACCGCTTGGCTCAGCCGGTCCTTGAGCGCGGCCTTCCGGTCCTCGCCGGTCGGCCGCTGCGGCCGGTCGGCTCGGTGCTGGTCGCGGATCTTCTCCAGCGCGGCGGTCACCTTGTCGGTGGGGACGCCCAACTCCTTGGCGAGCGACTCGGCGAACTCGCCCTGCCGGTCGGCCTTCGGCGTGGAGGAGCCGTCCGCGTTGCTGCTGGCGCTCGGCGTAGGCGTGGGTGTGTCTGCGGCGAAAGCGATCGTCGGGGCCGCGATCCCCACGCCGAGGATGCCGGCGGTGGCAAGGCCGGCCAGCAGATGCTTCCGACGGATGGTGCGAGACATGCTGTCCTCCAGAGCTCGGTCGTCGTGCAATGTCATCACCGACAGTGACGGTGCGGTCTGGGCGCAAGCCGTGGCGACCCTGTGAGCGGGCTGATAATTCGTGCCGGCGGGATCGCCCGGCCTGGGCCCGACGGCGCAGTCCGAACCGACCCGCTGCGGAAACGCGTCCGCCGACGCACCCCCGAATGTCCAAACCTCACCGGGGCCAGCCCCCCAAGGCGCGGCTGCGCCGCGCCCCACCCACCCAGGGCGCGGCTGCGCCGCGCCCCACCCACCCAGGGCGCGGCTGCGCCGCCCCCAGCCACCCAGGGCGCGGCTGCGCCGCGCCCCACCCACCCAGGGCGCGGCTGCGCCGCCCCCACCCACCCAGGGCGCGGCTGCGCCGCCCCCAGCCACCCAGGGCGCGGCTGCGCCGCGCCCCACCCACCCAAAACCGGCCCTGTTGATAGTTGATCAAGAAGTTTGCGTCAGAATTCCGCCCGCGGATGACGCCAACCTCTTGATCACCAGGGTGGGGGGTGGGGGTGGGGTGGGTGGGGTTAGTGGACTGCTGGGGCTACTTTTAGCGTTCCTTCGTCGACTTCTAGGGTGGCCTTGGTGCCGATGGGGACGGTTAGCTGGTTGGGGCCGTGGCCGATGGGGAGGCCGCCGAGCACTGGTACGCCCAGGTCGCCGAGGCGTTCGTTGAGCACGTCGACGATCGTGGTGTCCCAGCCGCCCCCGCAATCGGTGAACTGCCCGATCGCCACCCCGGCCAGCCCGTCCAGCGCGCCGGCCCGGCGCAGGTGGGTGAGCATCCGGTCGACCTTGTACGGGGGCTCCTGCACGTCCTCGATCAACAGCACCGCACCGGTCAGGTCGGGCAGGTCCGGTGTGCCGATCGACGCGGCGATCATGCACAGGTTGCCGCCGAGCAGGGTGCCGGTGGCGCGACCCGGGACGCGTACGTCGAAGGTGTCCTCGGTGGGCACCGCGGTGATCGACACCGGCTCGGTCGTCATGAGCGCGGCATGCAGGGACTCGGCGGAGCGCAGGGGAGTCCGCTCGTCCCGCCAGGCCGCCCCCGGGCCGTGCACCCCGGCCAGCCGGGCACCCCGCCAGAGTGCGAACTGCAGCGCGGTGATGTCCGAGAATCCGGCCACCACCTTCGGGTCGCGGCGGACGGCGGCCATGTCGATGGCGTCCACGATCCGTTGGGCGCCGTACCCGCCCCGGGTGCAGATCACCCCGCGGACCTGCGGGTCGGCGAACGCCGCGTTCAGGTCGGCGGCGCGCAGGTCGTCGGTGCCGGCGAGGTAGCCGTGGCGGGCGTACGCGTTGGGTGCCGGCACCGGCCGTAGGCCCCAACCGGTGAGCAACTCCATGCCCCGGGCCACCCGCTCCGGCGAGGTCGGCCCGGACGGCGACACCAACAGGACCGTGTCACCTGGTCGCAGCACGGGCGGACGGACGGCGGCGGTGTCCTCGTTGATCACAACCGCAGAGCCTAACGACCCGGCCGGATCCGGGGCCGGCACCCGGCGAGCGCCCCCCAGGCGGCTGAGACGTCGGGAAGCGGCGAGACGGCGGGGCGTGGCACGAGGCGGTGCACCGGCTAGCCTCGACGGGTGGCAACCGCGCTGGTGATCGAGAACGACCCGACGGACGACGCACGCCGGCTGGGTGAGTGGCTGACCGAGGCTGGGCTGGAGCTGTGGGTGGTTCGTCCGCACGCCGGCGACGAGCTCCCCGCCGACCTGGAGGGGTACGCGGCGCTGGTGGTGCTGGGCGGCGACCAACAGGCGTACCCGCTGCCGGACGGCTCGCCCGGCGCACCCTGGTTTCCGGCCGTGGAGGGCCTGCTGCGCAAGGCGGTCCGCTACCGGGTGCCTACCCTGGCTGTCTGCCTGGGCGCGCAGCTGCTCGCCACCGCGCACGCCGGGCTGGTCGAGCGGAGCCCGTCCGGGCCGGAGATCGGCCCCGGCGTGGTCGGCCGGCGCGATGCCGCCGAGGGCGACCCGCTGTTCCGGTACGTGCCGTTGATCCCGGACGTCCTCCAGTGGCACTCCGACGAGATCACCGAGCTGCCCCGGGGCGCCACCCTGTTGGCCGCGTCCACCCGCTACCCGCATCAGGCGTTCCGGCTCGGCGACCGGGCGTGGGGGTTGCAGTTCCACATCGAGTGCGACACCGCGATGATCGCCGACTGGGCCGCCGACTCGACCCAACTCGCCGAGCTGGGCTACGACCCGGAGCTGGTGGTCGCGGCCTGCTCGTCGGTGCTGGCCGACGTCGAGGAGGTGTGGCAGCCGTTCGCCGCCCGCTTCGCCGCGCTGGCCCTCGGCGAGTTGGACGACAGCACGACGCGACGCGGCCTGCCGTTGCTCGGGCACTGATGAGCCGGCCGACCAGGGCACCGGGCCGGCTCGCCCGGTACGGGTTCGGCACTGCCGAAGGCGACGGCGGTGCGCGCGCCGCAGACCTGCTCGGCCCGGACGGGCTGCGCCTGTGGCGGCCGGTCGAGCAGGAGCCGGTCGACGAGGTGGCCGCGGAGCTGCTCGCCGCGCTGTCCCGGGCTGCCGACCCGGACCTGGCGCTGCGTCAGCTGCACCGCATCGTGGAGGCGGAACGCCGTACCGACGGCAGCACCGAACGCCGTAGCGACGGCGTTACCGCCGGGCCGGGGCTGTTGGCGGAGCTGCACACCGATCCCGGGCTGCGGCGGCGGCTGATCGCGGTGCTCGGTGCCTCGTCGGCGCTCGGCGATCACCTGGTGGCCCATCCGGGTCACTGCGCGGCGCTGCGTACCTCGGCGGACGGGCTCGCGCCGACCGCTGAGGGGCGGCTGGAGCCGACCGACGGCGGCAACCCGGTAGCGGTACTGCGGAGCGCGTACCGGTTGGCGCTGCTGCGGATCGCGGCGGCCGACCTGACCGGCGGGCGCGGCCTGGAGCAGACCATGGCCGCGCTGTCCGCGCTGGCCGACGCGACGCTGGCCGCGGCGTACGAGATCGCCGTCGCGGAGCTGGCGGAGGGCACCGAGCGGCCCCGCCTCGCGGTGGTGGCGATGGGCAAGTGCGGCGGCGGCGAGCTGAACTACGTCTCGGACGTGGACGTCATCTTCGTGGCTGCCGAGGACGCCGACCTGTCCGCCGCGACCCTGGTGGCGACCCGGCTGATCCACATCTGCGGGCTGGTCGCCTGGCCGGTGGACGCCGCGCTGCGCCCCGAGGGCAACCGGGGCCCGCTGGTGCGGACCCTCGCCAGCCACCTGGCCTACTACCGCCGTTGGGCGCGCACCTGGGAGTTTCAGGCGTTGCTCAAGGCTCGCCCGGCCGCCGGTGACCTGCCGCTGGCCCAAGAGTGGATCGACCAGCTCGCGCCGCTGGTGTGGCGTGCCGCCGAACGGCCCGAGGCGGTCGAGGACGTCCGCGCCATGCGACGCCGGATCATCGACCACATCCCGCCGAAGGAGCTGGAACGCGAGATCAAGCGTGGCCCCGGCGGGTTGCGTGACATCGAGTTCGCCGTCCAGTTGCTGCAACTCGTGCACGGCCGTGGCGACGAGATGCTGCGAGCACCCGGCACCATCCCGGCGCTGCGCGCGCTCGTCGCCGGCGGCTACGTCGGTCGGGCCGACGGCGAGGCCCTGCTGCGCGGCTACCGGTTCCTGCGCAGTGTCGAGCACCGGCTCCAACTGCAGGGCCTGCGGCGCACGCACACCGTGCCCACCGAGCCGGGCGCGCTGCGCTGGCTCGCCGCCGCGCTGGGATTCACCGCCGCGCCGGGGCGCAGCGCCGTGGAGAGCTTCCGGGCCGAGTGGGTCACCCACGCCGCCGAGGTACGCCGACTGCACGCCAAACTGCTCTACCGGCCGCTGCTGGAGTCGGTGGCCCGGGTGCCGGCTGACGGGCTGCGGCTCACCCCGGAAGCGGCCCGGCACCGGCTGGAGATCCTCGGCTTCGCCGACCCGGCCGGGGCGCTACGCCACCTGCAGGCGCTCACCGGCGGGGTGAGTCGCACGGCGGCCATCCAGCGGACGCTGCTGCCGGTGCTGCTCAGTGAGTTCGCCGACGCGCCGGAGCCGGACCGGGGGCTGCTCAACTACCGGAAGGTCTCCGACAAGCTGGGCAGCACGCCCTGGTATCTGCGGCTGCTGCGCGATGGTGGCCCGGTCGCCCGTCGGTTGGCCCGGGTCCTCGCCCTGTCCCGGTACGTCGCCGATCTGCTCGCCCGCGACCCGGAGGCGCTGCGGCTGCTGGCCGAGGAGAACGAGCTGGCGCCGCGCTCCCGCGAGGTGCTGCGGGAGGGGTTCCTCGCGGCGGCGGCCCGGCACACCGACCCGGTCGAATCCACCCGCGCGGTGCGCGCGCTGCGCCGTCGGGAGCTGGTCCGGGTGGCCTGCGCTGACCTGCTCTGCCGGGCGGGCGCGCTCGCACCCAGCCCCACCCGGCCGGACGGCGCGAACCGACCCGCCCCCGGGCTGGCCGACATCACCGAGGTCGGTACGGCGCTCGCGGACGTCACCGACGCCACCCTGGCCGCCGCGCTGCACGCCGCCCAGGCCAGCCAGCCGGCGCCACCGGGGCTGCGGTTCGCGGTGATCGGGATGGGCCGGCTCGGCGGGTACGAGTCGAACTACCTGTCCGACGCCGACGTGCTCTTCGTCTACGACCCGCCCGCCGGGGCCAGCGATAGCGCCGCCAGCGCCGCCGCGCACGCGATCGCCGAGGAGTTGCGCCGGCTGCTCGGCGTGCCCGCCCCCGACCCGCCGCTGGGCGTCGACGCCGACCTGCGCCCGGAGGGCCGGCAGGGTCCACTGGTACGCAGCCTCGCCGCGTACGCGGCGTACTACGCTCGCTGGTCTCGGGTGTGGGAGGCACAGGCGCTGCTGCGCGCTCGGTTCGTCTGCGGCGACGCCGACCTGGGCGCCGAGTTCGAGGCGATGATCGACCCGGTGCGGTACCCGTCCGACGGGCTGACCCGCGAGCAGGTCGTCGAGATCCGCCGGATCAAGGCGCGGGTGGAGACCGAGCGGCTGCCCCGCGGTGCCGACCCGGCCACCCACACCAAGCTGGGGCGCGGCGGGCTGGCCGACGTGGAGTGGGCGGTGCAGCTCGTCCAGCTCCGGCACGCTGGAGCGAACCCGGCGCTGCGCGGCACGCGTACCCTCGATGCCCTCGCGGCCGCCGAGCGGGCCGGCCTGATCGACCCGACGGACGCCGCGGAGATGGCCGCCGGTTGGTCCCTGGCCGCGCAGGTCCGCAACGCGTTGATGCTGGTGCGGGGTCGCGCCGGCGACCAACTGCCCCGGCACGGGGTGGAGTTGGCCGGGGTGGTCCGGCTGCTCGGCCGCGACGACCCGGGGGAGTTCCTCGACGAGTACCTGCGCACCGGCCGCCGCTCCCGCGCCGCCGCGCAACGCGTGCTGGAAGCGTAGGGCGTCAGCTGCCGAGCGTGTATTCGCCGGGGCGGGGGACCGTGACAGTGGTCCAGTCACCGGCGGCGGCGACGGTAGCGCCACCGGACGCGGTCAACCAACGGCTGTGTCGGATCCGGACCGTCACCGGGCCGGCGGTCGGGGCCTGGAAGGTCACCGTCGCTTCGTCGGCGCGGACCAACTCGGCGGGGGCCGCGACCAGTGGCGCCGGGTCGGCCACCGCCCAGACCCGCCAGTGCGGGCCGGACCAGACTGGCGTCAGGTACGGCAGGCCGTCCTCGACCAGTTCCGCCTCGGCCCGCCCCACCCAGGACAGCGGCGCGTCCGGCAGCGCCACGTACTGCACGGCGTTCTCCGTCAGCCAGGCTCGGTAGCTGGTCTGGGTCAGCGGTACGCCGGTGCCAGTCGCGCCGGGCACGGTGGTGAAGAACAGCGGGTTGCGGTCGATGTCGGCCTGCCGCAGCCACCCCCGGGCCAGTGGCACCTCGCCGAGCCGGGCCGCCTCCCAGTAGTTGCGCGTGGGCGGCACCTCCACCCGCCCGGTGAGCCGCTGCCCGGCCAGGAACGCGCGCAGCGGCGCGTGGTAGCCGGGCGCGCTGGTCGGGTCGCCGATATTGCGCAGATCGGCGGGGACCACCGGCGGCTGCCAGACGCAGACCGCCGCCAGCAGTGCCGTCAGGCCGACGCCGCCGACGAGCCGGGCCCGGGTGCGTCGTGTCGCCCGCCGGGCCAGCCAGGCCGGCGGGCATGCGGAAGCGGCCAGCACCGGTAGCGCGAACATCGTGACCAACCTGGTGGCGTTCAAACCCACAGGTGTGTGCACCATAGCGGCGGCGAGCACCCCGACCGCGGAGAGCAGCGCGCCGAACCGCACCGGCCGGTACGCGACCAGCGCGGCCACCACCAGGCTGGTCAGCACCGCGCGCAGCGTGTCAGTGCGGCTGATGTTCATCCAACCGCCGTCGCCGAAGAGCAGCGCGGTCGCGGCCAGCGGCACGGCCGCCGCGACCCCGAGCGCCAGACCGTCGGCGTACCGGCGGGACAGCAGCAACGCGACACCGGCCAGGCCGACGAACAGGCCGGCCACCGGGCTCGTCGCCGAGGCCAGCAGCGCGCCGCCCCCGGCGAGCCCGAGCCGCAGCAGCGTCCGCCCCTTCCTGGGGTACGCGCCGGGGCGGTCCAGCGTGAGCGCCAGCAGTGCGGCCAGCCCGAACGCCACACCCAGGGCGTAGGTGACCCGGCCGGAGACCAGGTTGCCGGCCAACGTGACCACCCCGACCAGGCTGCCCAGCAGCGGCCGGAGCACCGCACTGCGGATCAACAGGGCGGCCAGCGCGGCAGCCGACGCCACCAGCGCCAGCGCGCCGGTCACCCGGACGCCGAGCAACGCCATCACCGGCTGGGACACCAAGCTGTAGCCGAACTGCTGCACCCCGCCGTACCAGCGCAGATCCACCGGCACCGCACCGTGGGCGGCGAAGAAGTCCGCCCGGGCAACCTGCGCGGAGAGGTCCGAGCCCATTAGCGGCAGGGCCAGCCAGAGCGCGCCGAGCACGGTGGCGGAACCGGTGGCCATCGCCACCACCCGACTGCTCCGCATGCCCACCTCCGTACCGCGACCACCGTACTGGCAGCATGTCCGGCGTGCCTCACCACCTCGCGCGTTGGACCGGACTGGCCGGCTCGGCGCTGCTCGCCGTCGCCGCGTTCCTCGGCGGCGCCCTGCCCGGCTCACCCCTGCGCTCCACCCCGGTCAGCATCTGGCAGGGCCCGCACGGGCCGCTGGTCATCGCCGCCTGGCTGGTCGGCACCGCGCTGATGGCCTACGCCTGGTGGTCGATCCGCGACAAGATCCCGTCGACCCGCTGGGCGCTGATCACCGTCGGGCTCTGGCTGCTACCGGTGCTGATCGCGCCGCCGCTGGCGAGCCGCGACGTCTACGCGTACGCGTGCCAGGGCGCCAGCTTCGCCGCCGGGATCAACCCGTACGCGCAGGGCGTCTCCGCGCTGCCCTGCCCCTGGCTGGACACCATCTCGTACATCTGGCGGGACACCCCGGCACCGTACGGGCCGCTGTTCGTGGTGCTCTCCGGCGCGGTGGTCAAGGTCACCGGCTCGTTGACGGGTGCGATCGTCGCGTTCCGGCTGATCGCGGTCGCCGGTGTGGCGCTCACCGCGGTCAGCCTGCCGGTGCTGGCCCGCCGTGCCGGCGTACCCGCCGGTCGGGCGGTCTGGTTGGCGCTGGCCTGCCCACTGGTCGCCGTGCACCTCGTGTCCGGCGCGCACAACGACGCACTGATGGTCGGCCTTCTGGTCTCCGGACTCGCGGTGGTCGCCTCCCGACCCGGCCGACCCGGCCAGTTGCTCGCCGGTGGCGCGCTGCTCGGCCTGGCCGCCGCGATCAAGGTAACCGCCCTGGTCGTGGTGCCGTTCGCCGCGCTGGCCGCGATCGTCGGCGGGTACTCGATCCGGGCCCTGATCCGGCACGGTGGCTGGGTCGTTGGCGGCGCGGTCGCCGTCGTGGTCGGGGTGACCTACGCGGCGGGGTTGGACTTCGGCTGGGTCGGCGGGCTCGCCCGGGGCGGCGACGTGATCGCCTGGACCTCACCGTCCACCGCTGTCGGGCAGACCGTCGGCTACCTGGCGGTGCCCTTCGGTGGGCACATCGACGCGCTGCCGGTGACCCGGGGCATCGGCATGGCCGTGCTGGCGTTGCTGCTGGTCTGGCTCTGGTGGCGGGCCCGCACCCGGGAGCCGCTCTGGCACGCCGCCCTGGCACTGGCCGCCACCGTCGCTCTCGCGCCACTGTTCCACCCCTGGTACTGGATCTGGCCCCTCGCGGTGCTGGCGGCCACCGCCCAGCGGACCAGATGGTTCACCGTGGTCGCCCTGATCGCGTCGTTCCTGGTGCTGCCCGACGGCACCGGCCTGCCCCGCTACACCAAGACGGTCGGGGCGCCGCTGATGACGCTGTTGGTGATCGTGCTGGTCATCCGGTTGGTACGGTCGGCTCGGGCGGCCCGTCAGCCGGTCGCCGCCGACTGAGGGAAGGTGCGCCGGTGACCGCTCCCGGCGCGCCGCCTTCGCTGCCTGGTCCGCTGTTGGTTCGCTCTGCCCGGTACGCGGGACTGGCCGGCGCGATCCTGCTCGCCGTGGCCGGGTACCTCGGTGGCGCACTGCCCGACACCCCGCTGGGCGCGACACCGGAGTCGATCTGGCGAGCCCCGGACGGCCCGGCGACGCTCACCTGCTGGCTGGTCGGCACCGCGCTCCTGGTCGGGGCGTGGTGGTCGTTGCGCGCGGGTGCCCCGTCGACCCGGTGGGCGTACGTCACCGCCGGACTGTGGGCGCTGCCGCTGCTGGTCGCGCCGCCGCTGGGCAGCCGGGACGTCTACTCGTACGCCTGCCAGGGCTGGACGTACGCGCACGGCGTCGACCCGTACGCCGTTTCGGTGGCGGCGGCGGGCTGCCCGTGGGTGGAGACGGTAGCGCCGATCTGGCGGGACACTCCCACACCGTACGGGCCGGTGTTCGTGCTGCTCGCGGCCCTCGCGGTCGGCCTCGGCGGCGGGCTCACCGGCACGGTCGTGCTGCTACGCGTGATCGCCGTGGCGGGGCTGCTGCTGGCCGCGTACTGCCTGCCCGGTCTGGCCCGGGCGGCCGGGGTGCCGACCCGGCGAGCAGCCTGGCTGGCGCTGGCCGGCCCGATGGTCGGGGTGCACCTGGTGGCCGGGGCGCACAACGACGCGGTGATGCTGGGGCTGCTGCTGTGCGGGCTGTTGATCGTGGTCCGCCGACCGGGTAAGCCGTCGGCGTTGCTGCTCGCCGGGGCGCTGCTCGGGCTGGCGGTGACGGTGAAGGCCAGCGCCGTGGTGGTGGTGCCGTTCGCGGCGCTGGCCGCCGTGCACGGTCGCCACACCGTACGGGCGCTGCTGCGCGACGGCGGCTGGCTGGCCGGCGGGCTGCTCGCCGCGCTGCTGGTCACCTCGGCGCTGTCCGGCCTCGGGTTCGGCTGGGTGGGCGGGTTGACCCACAGCGGCGACTCGGAGCAGTGGACGTCACCACCCACCGCCGTCGGCTTCGTGGTGGACTACGCGGGCGCGCTCGTCGGCCGGGACCCGCAGGCGGTGCCGGTGGTCCGGGCGGTCGCCCTGCTGCTGCTCGCCGGGGTGCTGGTGGTGCTCTGGTGGCGGGCGTGGCAGACACTGCGCGGGTTGAACGAGCTTCCGGGCCCCCGGGTGGCGCTGCACGGCGCGGCGTTGGCACTGGTCGCCACCGTCGCCCTGTCCCCGGTCTTCCACCCCTGGTACGCGGCCTGGCCGCTGGTGCTGCTCGCACTCACCGCCGCCCGTACGACGTGGTTCGTGCTGCCGGCCGCGGCGGCGGCGTTCCTTGCCCTGCCCGACGGCACCAACCTGGCCCGCTTCACCAAGGCCCCCGGCGCTCTCGCGATGACCACCCTGCTGGTGGCCGTCCTCCTGCACACCCTGCGCGGACGCCCCCGATCGCGCTGATCAGGAGGTCGGCGGCGCTGTCGATCTCCGAAAAGCGCCGCCAACCTCGTGATCACCGGGGAAGGTGGCCGGGTTGGGGTCGGGTCACCCGTGACCAGCGGGAGCGGACGGCGAGGGTCAGCAATAGCAGCGCGGGGCCGACAAGCGCGACCAGGACAGTCGTCGCGGCGAGCGCTGTCCAGCGCGGCACAACGTCGGCCGGCATCGTGTCCAACGCTTCCGCCAGCGGCTGCAGGGCCAGCAGGCCCACCGGGGTGAGCATGATCAGGAAGGCCCAGCCGCCCCGGAGGTCGCCGCGCAGCGCCAGCCCCATGCCGAGCAGCACCGCCACGCCGAGCACCACCACGGCGGCCCTCGGCAACACCGGGACCACCGTCCAGGTGTAGTAGCTCGACGCGAACACGTTCGGCGACAACAGGATCGCTCCCAGGAGGCCGGCACCGCCGCCGGCGATCAGCGGCACCGCTCGCAGCGACGCCGGCAGCCCCTCGGGTGCGCCGAGCGCGACCAGGCCCAACCCGATCTGCGGTAGCAGCACGAACAGCGGCGGGCGTGGCAGGCCGGTGAGTGCGGCGGCGGGGACGAGCGCGGCCGTGAGGAGCAGCGCGAGCGCGCCGGCGCGCCGGGCCCATCGACCGGGTGCCAGGGCATGCACCAGCGCGGCGAGCCCCCAGGCGGTCCACGCGACGATGCCGAGCGAGACGAACGGCCCGAAGGTCGGCTCGCCGAAGCCGGCGATCGGTGCGGGGCGTAGTTCCAGCACCACCCAGATCCCGGCCAGCGAGGTGGCGGTGAGCAGGGCCAGGGCGGCCGCGAGGCGTACACCCGGCACGAGGTTGGCCGCGCCGGTGGCGCGCACCCGCTGACGCAGGCCGCCGCGCACCAGGTCCGCGGTGTCTGCGGGCGAGGGCCAGCGCCGGTCCGGGTCAGCCAGATCGAGGTACGTTCCGACGATCTCGGCGCCACGGGCGCGGCGGTAATCGGCGGGGTATGCGTGCAGCAGCCGCAGGTAACGGCGTTCCAGGTCGTTCATGCGAGCCCTCCGGCCATGCGCGGGGTGATCGGACGGGCGGCGCGAGTCCGCTCGGACAGCCGGGTGGTGGCGGCTTCGACGTTGCGACGCAGCCGCTCGGTCTCGGCGCTCAGGGTGGCCTCGCCGCCGGGGGAGAGGCGGTAGTAGCGGCGTAGTCGGCCGTCCACCACTTCTTCTCCGTCGACCTCGACGAGACCGGCGTCGACCAGCCGGTCGAGCGCTCCGTAGAGCGTCCCGGGGCGCAGCGACACGCGATTGTCGGAGAGGGTGGCGACTTCGCCGATCAGCCCGTAGCCGTGCATCGGCTGGGCGGCCAGCGCGGTGAGGATCAGGAAGGTGGGTTCGCGCAGAGGTGTGTCCACCGCCGCAATATATCGGATACGAAGGTATGTCGGAAGGCGTTATAAAGCCGCCGGGGCGGGGGGGGGGGGGGGGGGGGGGGGGCGCCCCCCCCGGGGGGGGGGGGGGGGGGGGGGGGGCCGACGACCGGGGGGCGGGGGGGGGCGGGGGGGCCGACGACCGGCGGGCGCGGGCGGGCGCGGGGGCCGACGACCGGCGGGCGCGGGCGGGCGCGGGGGCCGACG